>JANXZI010000576.1 GCA_025355595.1 Spartobacteria bacterium | reverse complement strand
ACTTTCTCCCGGCCTTGATGTGACCGCGGCAGTGCGACTCGAAACGAATGGGAAGTCCGCTGGCTGCTTCGAGGGCCAGCAACCAGGGCACATCGGCTTCCGCGTGGACGCGGACGAGGCACAGCGACTTCGCGCGAACGGCTGCGCCGAAGTGGTCTTCCCTTATATGAACGGCGACGACTTGCTCGGTGAGGAATACAAGACTGCGCCAAGCTTCATCATCGATTTCGGCGAACGTGACATCTTCGCCGCAAAAGCCTTCTCAGCCGCATTCGACATTGTCCGCTCGCGCGTTCTCACCGACTGGCAAGCCAACGCCGAGAAGGAGAAGGCACAGACAGGCAAGGACAGCGGTGAGCATCAGAACCGGCTCAAGACATGGTGGCAGCTCAAACGGCGGCGCGGCGCGCTGCTCGCGGCGCTCGCCAAGATTCCTCGATACGTTGCCTGCTCGCGTGTGACGAAGCGTCCTATCTTCGAGTACTTATCCACGGGCATTCGTCCGGACTCCAGCCTCACGGTGTTCCCGCTCGCCGATGATTACTCGTTCGGCATTTTGCAGAGCGGTCTGCACTTCGATTGGTTCAAGGCACGATGCTCCACGCTTGAGTCGCGGTTTCGCTACACCTCCGACACCGTCTTCGACACCTTCCCGTGGCCGCAGAGCCCGACGCGCGGGCAGATCGCCGAAGTCGCCGCCGCCGCGGTGGCGCTGCGCGCCTTGCGCCGCGAAGTGATGACCGCGCACGGCTGGTCCCTGCGTGAACTCTACCGCACCCTCGACGAACCCGGCGACAACCCCCTCCGCACCGCCCAAGCCCGCCTCGACACCGCCGTCCGCACCGCCTACGCCATGCCCGCGAAAGCCGACCCGCTCGCCTTCCTCCTCGCCCTAAACCTCACCCTTGCCGCCAAGGAAAATGGCGGCGAGAAAATCACCCCACCCGGCCTCCCGCTACCCGAAGCCGAGCACGCGGCATTCCTCACGGACGACTGCGTGTGCGTGCCCACTCAGTGTTAGCTGTCCAATAAATCCAATCACGCTCAGGTGCGGAAACCACTCCATTTATGTTCACCCGCATACTCGACAGTGTAGCGGCAAGGATCTTCGCCACCGAGCCGCGCGAACACTTCATCCCCGATTTCTCGCACTGGGAGGAGCACGACCAGTTCGAGGCCGCCTTCGCCCCGCTGCTCAATGACCCTCCGCCCGGAGGAGCGAGCGCGATAACATTCGCGCAGCGGAGTAGGCGTTCAGCTCTGTCCCCGAGGCGGTAGCGTAAATGTAAACGTCGCGCCCGACCCGGGGGCGCTCTCGGCGTTCACCATGCCGCCATGGGCCTCCACGATCTGTTTCACGATGGCCAGCCCGAGTCCCGTGCCTTCCTTATCCGGGTCGGTAGCCATCTTGTCGAAGACTTTGGGGAGCATTTCCAGCGGGATCCCCGCGCCATTGTCGCGCACGACGCAAGTCACAGTTCCGGCTTCATTGCGCGCACTCACGACCACGCGTCCCTGGGCGGCATATTTGAAAGCGTTGCCGAGGAGGTTCTGAAAAACTTGGGAGATGAGCCCCGCATCCGCAAAGACGGTGAGGGCACGCGGGATCTCGTTGACGACCTGGATGGCGTGTTTGGAGGAAACGGCTCGCAAGTCCAGAATGAGACGCTGGACCAAAGGCCCGAGCTCGAACGAGCGACGCTCGGGTTGAAAGGAACTGCCTGCTCCCGATGGCTGCACTTTGGTATCCAGCACCTGTTTGATCAAGTCTCCGACGCGCTGCAGATTGCGGCCGAGAATCTCAAAGATGTCGCCGCTGTCGGCGAGTGCCTTGGGATCGAGACCCTCCCTCAGTTCATCCACCAGCAGCGAAATCGCATTGAGGGGCGTGCGCAGATCGTGGGCGATGAAGGCGAGATGCTCGTCGTCCCGCTCTTTGTGGATGAGTGCTTGTTGCGCCGCAAACGCCGTGACCGCCAGCCGCACCGCTTCGTCGATCCGGTGATGGATGATGCGCGCCGCCTCTCCCAAGATGTAGAGGTCATGCCGCTCCGCGACCGTGACGAACGCGGTGCGCAGCAGATTATACTCCGCCACCACTTCGCCTACGTCCAAACCATCGTAAAATCGCTGCACCCCGTGGGCCGGCGGGCTGCCACGAGTGTGCTCGGCGGAGAGGGCACCATCGCGGCCGAGCGCGAGATCGCGGATGATCTCGGAAATGACATCGGGAATGTGATCAGTGAGCGTGGCCTTATCCAGATGAAGATCGCGAAGGAGCGCGCCGGTCTGCTGCCGCCACTCGGCGATGATCTCCTCCCGGCAATGTCCAAACACCTGGGCCAGATGCTCGACGGTGCAATGTTCTTGAGATGCCATAAGCGGCGATCCTTGCATGACGCGCTTCCAAATGCCAGCCCTGCGAGAAGAGACGCTCAGCCACCCTCATCGCTTCAGTTCTGGCGATACCGACAGGGCAAAGATGCGCAACCTCCTGTGCTTCTCCGATTGCATGACAGCACGCTCGCCGACGCGCGAAGCCCGGTGGAACCCGACCTCCGGGCGTGATTCCGGTCTCACGCTGGCCAGCCGTCCTCCGAAGCGTGCCCGGAGGTCACGCTCCGCCTCGCCGTTTTTCCTCTCCTTCCCTATTTTGCCGCGCCACCGAATCAGCAGGGAAACGTTCATCCCGGATTTCTCGCATTGGGAGGAGAACGGCCAGTCCGAAGCCGCCGTCGCACGCCTGCTCGAACGTTTCCGCGCGGAAGAAACGGCGGGGTAACAGTTGAGGCATCCTTCGCAGGGCTGGCACGCGAGATTACTCGCGCGGGTGCGGAATCGTGACGTATCACCCGCCTTAACTCATCCCGAAAAAATCCATGTTACACATCATCTGGTCCATCATCGTCGGCTTCATCATCGGCCTCATCGCGCGGGCGATCATGCCTGGCGCGCAGCATCTCAGTTTCCTCATCACGTCGCTGGTCGGCATCGGCGGTTCCATCTTGGGAGGCTTGATTGGCCGGGCCTTGTCACCGCCCTCAAGTGGGACGCCATTTCATCCGGCCGGAATTGCCATGTCCATCATCGGCGCTTTGCTCATCCTCTTTCTCATGGGGCGGTACTATCACGCCTGAGCCGACCGAGGCCCGGTAATTCCTGCTCTCCGAAAAGTGGCGGTGCGGATGAGTGCCCTCAGGACGTAAGGGACGGCTTGCCACGGGACACGCCGACGCACTAAGCACACGGGCCTTATGTTCAGTCACATCGTCATCTTTTGGACCAAGCCCGAGAATCCGAACTCCGCCGCCGAGCTTCTCGCGGGCGCGGAAAAATACCTGCGCCCGATTCCCGGCGTGATCAGTTTCCATATCGGAAAAATGGTGCCGAGCCACCGCCCCGTCGTGGACCAGAGCTACCAGGTCGCGCTGAATCTCACCTTTGCCGACAAGCTGGCGGAGAGCGACTACCAGGTTCATCCGCTGCACCTTGAATTCGTGGAGAAGATCTTCAAAATTCACTGCGCCCGCGCGGTGATTTACGACTTCGAGTGAGACGACGCTGACTCCGCTGGCCGCCCACTTTCGCGCACCGTCCCCGCATGAATCTAAACCGCAGTGGGAAACCACCAATGAACGCGAATGGACACGAATAAGAAGCCGACACCGGAAGCTGGCGGTTCCTTGGATTCCCGTTTTGCGCACCTCCCCATTCGTGCCGATTCGTGTCCGTTCGCGGTTTCCAAACTCCATGCAATAGGATGAACTGGACCGACCCCGGAACGCTCGCAAAGTTCGCGCAGATCATCCTCACGGATCTCGTCCTCGCGGGCGACAATGCGCTCGTGATCGCGCTCGCTACGCGGACGCTGCCGGCGAAACAGCGATTCTGGGGGCAGATTTTCGGCGCTGGCGGAGCGGTGGGGCTGCGCGTGCTGTTCGTCTTTGTGGTCACGTGGCTGACGGCCATCCCATTCCTGCAACCGCTCGCCGGGCTCGCGCTGCTGTGGATCGCGTGGAAGCTCGTGCGCCCGCAGGAGGAGGCGCTCGATGCGGCCGCACATTCCGAAGGCAAGTCGAAGCACGCGGCTTCCTCGCTTTCGCACGCCATCCGCATCATCATCATCGCGGACGTGATCATGAGCATAGACAATGTCATCGCCATCGCGGGCATTGCCAAGGAGGGCAGCGCATCGCCGCATGGCGAGATGTGGCTCGTGGTCTTCGGCCTGCTGCTCTCCATCCCGCTCGTCGTCTGCGGGAGCGCGCTCATTTCGAAACTCATGGACCGCTTCCGCTGGGTGATCTGGCTCGGCGGCGGCGTGCTCGGCCACGTCGCGGGCAAGATCATTTTCCAAGATCCGCGCGTGCTCGGCTGGCTCGGCGTGCCCGCCACACCCGGGATGTCCGGGAGGGAAACCGATGCCCTCCTCGCCGTTTCCGACACATGGGTGCGAGTGATGGCGCACGGCCTGCCGTGGGTTTTCGCCGTGCTGCTCTTTGCGCTTGGCGCGTGGTGGAGCCGCTTCGCCCGGGGTGAAAATTCCGCCAAACTCCCCGGTGAAAAATGAGCGACAAGCCGGAGAGCACAGGCACCGGGCATCCCACTCCCGCCGAGGAAGTGCTCGAGCCGGTCAGCGCCGACCTCCGTGCGCTCATCACCGTTGCGAACGGCCAGCCGATGTCGCTCGGCGAGATCGAGCAACACCTCAAGGATCGCGGCTACGCGCTGCTCGTGCTTTTCCTCGCGGCACCATTTTTGATCCCGAACATCCCCGGCCTGTCCGTGCCGTTCGGTGTCGCCATCGCGCTCATCGGCCTCGCGTTCATGCTCCGCCGAAGACCGCGGCTCCCCGCATTCGTCCTGCGGAAAAAGGTGGAGTTTGCGACGCTGCAAAAGGTGATCACCTTTGCCTCGCGGCTCATGGCGCGACTCGAACTGCACATGAAGCCCCGGCTCTCATTCCTCGTCGCAGGGCCGGTGATGACGAGCCTCTTCGGCCTTGGAATCGTCTCCGCGGGATTCTTCCTCGCGCTCCCTCTGCCCATCCCGCTCACGAACACGCTCCCCGCATTTTCGATCATCTTTCTCATCACCGGCATCCTCTGCCGCGACGGCCTGATGATCCTCGCCGGCCACATCCTGGCCGTCGCATCCTGGGCGTATCTTGGCGTGTGGATTTATTTCGGCGCGCGCCTCCTCCCGTGGCTGCATGCGCGCTGGGACGCACTGTGGAATTGGGTGCGGCACTGGTTTTGAAAAATGACGGTTGCAATCTTCGCGGGAAAATGGTTTGGAAACATCACCGATGAAACGCCTCCTCCTCGCTCTCTCTGTTGCCCTCCTTGCCAGCCCTGCCATGGCCGACATTCAGGATCCGCCGCTGCACGACCACACCCCCGCGAGGAAGCTCGGGCGCGGCTTGGCGAATTTCCTCTACGCATCGTCCGAGGTGGGGGTAACCGTGCAGCGCACCAATGAACTTGAGGGCAACTCCGCCGCTGCGACCTACGGAGTGGTGAAAGGCTTCGGCCGGATGTTCGCCCGCATGGGCGTGGGCGTGTATGAAATCTTCACCTACCCCTTCCCCGTGTACAAGCGCTCGTATCGTCCCATCCTGCGCCCGAGTGTGCCGTGGATCAATGGCGGCTACGACGAATTCCCGCCAGAGTTTGGCTTCCAGAGCAAGCGGCGCTACACCACCACGTCCGATCGGTACTAAAATCGGATCGCACTTTTCCACGAAGGCTTCCGTCGTCAAAGGCGGAAGCCTTCGTTCTTTTTAGAGCGTTCCTAAATAACGGTGTCTCTGCGGCAGGCTGAACTCGGGAAGGTAGAACTCGGAACTTGGAATCGGCAAAATGAGCAATCCCGTGCGCCTCTCAACTCTCAACTCTCAACTCTCCAATGGCTGAAACTGTCGAACTTCAGATCACCGATGTCGCCTTTGGCGGCGCAGGCGTAGCGCGCCACGATGGCAAGGTGTACTTCGTCCCCTTCACCACGCCCGGCGACACCGTGCGGGTGAAGGTCACACGCGCGCAGAAAAAATTCTCCGAGGCCGCCGTCGTGAGCGTGCTCACGCCGTCGCCGGATCGCGTCGAGCCGCCCTGCGAATACTTCACCCACTGCGGCGGCTGCTCGTACCAGCACATCGCGTATCCGCGGCAACTCGAGCTGAAGCACCGGCAGGTCGAGCAGACCCTGCGGCGCGTCGGGAAATTTTCCGACGTCCCCATGCGTCCCATCGTCCCTGCGCCGGAGCCCTACGCCTACCGCAACCGCATCCGCGTGCATGTGCAGGACCGGCGCGCGGGATTTTTTGCGCACCGCTCGCATGAGCTAATCCCGATCACGCACTGCGTGATCGCGAAGCCCGCGGTGAACGATTCGCTCCGGGACTTGCGCCGCTCCCCCGCGCGCGATGGCGACTACACGCTCTTCGCCCGCGACAGCCAGGAATTCTTCGAGCAGACGAACGACGAGGTCGCCGCCGCGCTGCTCACGCTCGTCGAGCAGACGGTCCGCCGCGATCAGGCGCTCCTGCTCGACGCCTACGCCGGCGCGGGATTTTTCGCACACCGTCTCGCACCGCTCTTCTCGCAAGTGATCGGCATCGAGGAAAACGAGCACGCCGTCGCGCGCGCCCGGGGCCGTGCCGCGGAAAACGAGCGCCATCTCCTCGGCGACGTCTCCATGCTCCTCGGAGAAATCCTCACCGCCCAGCCGATGGATCGCACCACCGTGATCCTCGATCCTCCGGCGACCGGCATCTCCCCGCGCGTCGCCGAACTTCTCGCCGCCGCGCGCCCGTCCGAGATCCTCTACGTCTCGTGCAATCCCGCGACGCTCGCCCGCGATCTCGGCGAACTGCGCACCACGTACCGCCTTGAATCCGTGACCCCGCTCGACATGTTCCCGCAGACCGCAGAAATCGAAGTGCTCGCAGTCCTGCGCACGGGCTAGCGGCGCGGCGCAGGCATCTTCGGCTTCGCCGGACCCTGCGCGACAGGCGGGTTTTCCGCGCTCGCGTCGAATGCGACAAAGGTATTCGTCGGCACGGCGGCGACGCTCACGGCCGGCTTCAGTTGCCGGTGCGCATTGATGAATTCAAACGGGCTGAAATAGATCGTGTCGTCATGCGGAAAACGGTGCTGCGCCATGCCCACGCGGAGGTCCTTCCGGATTTCAAGGTGGAGATGCGCCGCATAAAGTCCCCCGCCCGTCCCGATCGTGCCGAGCTGTTGTCCGCGTCGGAGGGCCTGATTTTCGCGCACGAGAATGCGGTCGAGGTGACCGTAAAGTGAGTCCACAAATTTCAGCTTCCCGTCCTCCTCATACACATGGCGCACGATGACGGCATTCCCCCACCCGTGTCCGAAATTCTGCGCGAACACGACCACACCATGCGCGATCGAACACACGGGATCGCCAAGGTCCGTGTTGCCGCCGCGATTGCCGTTCCAGTCCTCGCCGAGGTGCCCGTTTGGACGGTAGCCGCGCGCGCGGTAGTAGCCCTCCGCATCCGGCTTTCCGACGGGGAAATCAAACCCGTCCGCAGCGAGCGTCGCCGCGACTTCCCCCGCGTGCGCGAGACACGGCGACAGTGCGAGGCAGAGGATGAGGAGAACGTGTCGCATCAGCGGGATGCACTTTAGGAAACACCAGCGGTGGAATGCAAAGCCTCAATGCCACCCGGCGAAACCGATCACAAAAAGAAGAACCGCAGCGCCGATGCGATACCAGCCGAAGCCGGTGAACGTGTGGCCCTGCACGTAGCGCAGCAGCCATTTCACCGAGACAAATGACACCGCTGCCGCAATCACCGAGGCCACCGCGAGCACGGCCCAGTTTTCATGCGGAGCGCCCACGACGGGATGATGCAGCGCCTTGAAAATCTTCAGCCCGCTCGCGGCGAGCATCGTGGGAATCCCCACCAGAAATGAAAACTCTGTCGCGGCAGGCCGCCCCGCGCCGAGGATGAGCGCAAAAATGATCGTCGATCCCGAACGCGACGCACCGGGAAATACCGCGGCGATGAGCTGCGCAAATCCAATCACCACGGCGACGCGCCACGAGATTTCATGCGATCCCTTTTTTCCGCGCAGCATCATCTCCACCGCGATGAACAGCACGCCGCCGACGAGCAGCGCGATCGCGACGGGAGTGACATGCTCAGGCAGCTTGAAACCCTTTTTCTCCAGCAAAAATCCGCCGGCCGCCGTGATGAAAAATGCGACCGCGATTTTTGCATTCAGCGCACGGCTCGCCGGCTCGCGCCAGCGGCCGAGCATTTTGATCCGCTCCCAAAAAAGCGGCACGACCGCAAGCACGGCGCCGGCCTGGATCACCACGTTGAAAAGATCGCTCTGCCGCGGCAGCCAGTGTTCCGCGATCAGCAGATGCCCGGTGGACGAGACGGGGATGAATTCCGTGAGACCCTCAATGACGCCGAGGATGATGGCGATGAGCCAAATGGACATGATGATTCCGGGAAGGCCGAAGGTTCGTGCGCAGCACCGCCTGCCGGATCAGACCGCGTTCTCGCCGCGCTCTTCGGTGCGGATGCGGATCGCTTCCTCAATGTGCGTCACGAAAATCTTCCCGTCGCCGATCTTGCCAGTCTTCGCGGACTTGATGATGGCCTTCACCGCCACATCCACGCGGTCATCCGAGACGACGAGATCGAATTTCACCTTCGGCAGAAAATCCACGGTGTATTCGCTGCCGCGGTAGATTTCCGTGTGGCCCTTCTGCCGGCCAAAGCCCTTCACCTCGGTGACGGTCATGCCTTCGACGCCGATTTCGGCGAGCGCTTCCTTCACGTCCTCGAGTTTGAACGGCTTGATGATGGCTTCGATT
>JANXZI010000555.1 GCA_025355595.1 Spartobacteria bacterium | reverse complement strand
GGGATCAAAGTGAGCGCATCCTCGAAGTTGCCGCGGACGATTTCGGCGAGGAACGCAAACACGCGGTTGCGGATCGCCGCCGTGAATTTCTTCGCATCGCGCGTGATGTCGCGCAGCGCGTCCTCGCTGCCGGGCGGGCGCGCCTCGGGCTGCTCGCCGCGCGGTTTCCAATCCGGGTCCCGCATCCGCTCCCACTCGTCGAGCAGGCTGGAATCCACCTGCCGCAGCATCGTCCCGAGATAGACCTCCATCTCGCGCACGGTGTCGTTCTTCGCGGCATCGGGGACCGCCTGCGTAAGCGTCTTGTGGACGCTGGAGAGGTGCCGCAGCAGCACGCCCTCGGAGCGCTGCAAATCGTACACCTTGATGTAATCCGAGAACGACCGGAACTCCTCGAACATCTCCCGCGCGATGGATTTTGGCCGGATATTCTCCGCGCCCACCCACGGATGCCGCGCGGCGAAATCATTGAACGCCGTGTAGATGAAATCGCGGTTCGGCTTCGGGTGTTCGAGCTTTTCGAGTTCCTCCATCCGCGCGTGGTAGTCGAGGCCCTCCATCTTCATCTGCGCGATGGCCTGGCCCTTCACCTTGTCTAGCTGCCGCCGGAGGATGATGTCCGGATCTTCGAGGATGGATTCCACGAGCGTGAGCAGCACCAGCGCGTAATCCGGCGCATTCGGATCCATCAGCGGGATCGTGTCGTGCAGGAAAAGCGACAGTGTCTGGTTCATCGAGAAGTCATCCTGAAGCTCCACATTCACGCGCAGCTTCGCGCCCTCCGCGGTGCGCGGGATGAACTCGACGATGCGCCGCTCGACCAGTGCGCGGAAGAGCTGCCACGCACGCTTCGTGTGTTCCTTTTTCGCGCGCGCGGATTCGTGCGAGCGCGCGATCAGTTCGCGCATCGCCGCGCAGCCGTCGGTGCGGCGGCTCAGGACATTCAGCAGCATCCCGTGCGTCACGGCGAAGTGACTGGCGAGCGGTTCAGGCGGCGCGCTCACCAGCCGCGTGAAGGTCTGCCGGTCCCAGTTCACGAAGTTCCTCTCCGGCGGCTTGCGCTTCACGAACTTCTTCCCGGCGTCGGATTTTTTCTGCTCGAGCAGCAGGTTCTCGATCACATGCTCCGGCGCTTGCACGATCACCCATCCGCGATCATCGAAGCCTTTGCGCCCCGCGCGTCCGCCGATCTGGTGAAAGTCGCGCGCGCTGAGGATCGCCGTCTTCCTCCCGTCATACTTGCAGAGCTGCGTGAAGAGCACCGTGCGGATCGGCACATTGATCCCCACGCCGAGCGTGTCCGTCCCGCAGATCACCTTCAGCAGCCCGCGCTGCGCGAGCTGTTCGGTGAGCACGCGGTATTTCGGCAGCAGCCCCGCGTGATGCAGCCCGATTCCGTGACGCAGAAATTTTTTGATCTCCGCCCCATACGGACTTGAAAAACGGAACCCCGCGAGCGCCTCCGCGAGCGCCGCCTTCTCCTCGCGCGAGCACACATTGATGCTCGTGAAATCCTGCGCGCCCTGCGCCGCCTCGAGCTGCGTGAAATGCACCACATACACCGGCGCTTTTCCCTCCGCGAGAATCCCCTCCAGCGTCCGCGGCAGCGGCGTCTCCGCGTAGGAAAACTCCAGCGGCACCGGCCGGTCCTTCGAGGACACGGTCACCGTCTCCCGCCCGTTCAGCCGCGTGAGATCCTTTTCAAAAAATGACGTGTCCCCGAGCGTCGCCGACATCAGGAGGAACCGCGCGCGCGGCAGCGTGAGCAGCGGCACCTGCCACGCCACGCCGCGGTCGCGATCCGAGTAATAGTGGAATTCGTCCATCACCACGTCGTCCACCTTCGCCTCCGCCCCCTCGCGTAGCGCCATGTTCGCGAGAATCTCCGCCGTGCAGCACAGGATCGGCGCAGCGCGGTTCACCGTCGCATCGCCCGTGCTCAGGCCCACATTCTTCGGCCCGAATTCCCGGCACAGCGCCAGCCACTTCTCATTCACCAGCGCCTTCACCGGGCACGTGTAGATCGAGCGCCGCCCCTGCGCCACGGACTGGAAATGCAGCGCCGTCGCCACCAGCGATTTCCCCGACCCCGTCGGCGTGTTCAGGATCACATTGCGCCCGTCGAACAATTCCAGGATCGCATTCTCCTGCGCCGGATACAGCGCGAGGCGTCCCGCCGCGATATAGTCGAGGAAACGATCCAGCAGAATCGCACTCGGCGTCTCACGATCCGACGGCAGCCAATGGTGGAGATGGGTAGGCACAGGGTAAGGGGGACAATCCTGTCCTCCGTCCCGCGTCGGCAAGCAATCCGTAACGAGGACAATCCTGTCCTCAGTCCCCCCTCCACAACCCAGCCTATGCAAGCAACTCGCCCCGCACGTCGGCGTGGAGATTCCAACCTGTCCTTTTCTTCTCCAACCGCTCGCCCGCGAAAGGCGCGGAAAAAGCGAAGGGCGCGGCCGCGGATTGAACGGCGGAACTTGCGACTTGAGAAGCAGTGTTCCCCGGCTACTTTGCCGCCATGCCCACGGACGAACTGTTGAAGCGCATCACGGTCGCTCCCGAAATCTGCCACGGGAAACCGTGCATCCGCGGGCTGCGCTATCCGGTCTCGATGCTGCTGGAACTGCTCAGCAGCGGGATGAGCTACGAGGCCATCCTTTCGGATTACGAAGATCTGGAGCATGACGACCTGCTCGCCGCCCTCGCGTACGCAGCGCGGCTGAGCGACTCGAAGCGCGTCGCGCTCGCCTCGTGAAATTCCTGGTAGATGCGCAACTGCCCCGCAGGCTCGCGGGCCTGCTTGCATCGTTCGGCCATGAAGCGACGCACACCTAGGATTTGCCGGACCGGAATCTCACCGCCGATGCCACGTTGTGCCGGATCGCTGCGACTGAGAACCGCGTGTTGATCACAAAGGACGCGGACTTTGTGGTTTCGTTCCTTGTCCGCGGACTGCCGCCAAAGTTGTTGTTTGTGACGACGGGCAACATTTCCAACGACGAGTTGCTTGCGCTCTTCCGCGGCAATCTGGCGGCGCTCACTGCAGCCCTCGCAGTGCATGCGTTCGTCGAAATTGACCACACAGGCATCACCGTCCGGATGTGAGCGGCAGGCTTTCGTCTCCGGTGACGACAGTGCGCCCAAATACCGGATAATCAGTGTCCCTCGTTCCGGTCAGTCCCCGCTTCATCAGTCAAGATTTGACTCCCGACCCCTATTTCCAGGGTAGCTCGTTCCTCGCAACCCTGGGCTGGAGGATGCAACGCCGTTGGCGTTGTGAATCCGCACTGCTGCTAAAGCCCTGAAAGGGCCGCGCAGCGAAAACCGGGCAGTGTCAGGCGTCATGGCATGCGGATTCGGCTAGACCCACACCCACCGACCCGGCTCGCGGGAGACGCGAATACAACCGGAGCGCCACGTCCGGATTCGATGAAGCGCATCGTTAGGCGACTCTACTGGTGTTATGGGATTAGCCGACCAGTGTTACAGTCCTTATTGT
>JANXZI010000531.1 GCA_025355595.1 Spartobacteria bacterium | reverse complement strand
CCAACATCCAACGTCCAAGACTCGGAGCAAGTTTCCTCGGAAGCGTTTGGCCGGTCTGCGGAAGGGAACGTCCTTTCCTTGGAAGTTGGGCGTTGGGCGTTGGGCGTTGGGCGTTTGCCCCGCGCAGCGGTCGCCCGGCTGCCACTGCCTGGTGCTGCTTTTTGATGCGTGAGCCCTGGTGCCACCCTCTTGCCGCTTGGCATCGTCGCCGGAATGCGGTTCACATCCGCGCTCCCATGAACATCCGCCTCCTCTCCGCCGTCGCCGCCACACTCGCGCTGCCGCATTTTTCCATCGCTCAAAAGGAGAACACGCTGCCGAACAGCAAGCTCGCACCGGGCGAAAAAGGTCCGCAGAAACAGCCGCAGAAAATCAAGTGGGACGACATGGATCTCGGGCCGTTTTTCAGCGGCTGCTACAAGGTCGGCGACAGCATTTCGTTCAAGGGCGTAGCGGTCGCCGTCGGCACGAAGGACGCACCGGCGACGATGCTCTTCGACTCGGAACTGCTGCGCTTCCACGCGGCGTGGGAAGGCGGGCTGGCGAAATTTCCGCGCGTGCGCGGCGGGCTCGAGGGACAGATCGCAGCGGATGGCGACGTGAAAGTTTCCGCGGGCTGGCGGACGGGCTGGGGCACGGCCATCAAGGACGATCCGCGCGAGAAGCATCAGGGCAATCTGCCGGGCACGAAGTGGCACGGCATCTACGTACAAGGCGATGCGACCGTGCTCAGCTACTCGGTCGGCAAACAGGCGATCCTCGAAGTCCCCGGCAGCGAAGTGCGCGATGGTGTCCGCATTTTCACACGCACGATCACCGTCGGCCCGGGCAGCGAAGCACGCAGGCTGCTCGTCGCCAATGCACTTGGCGAGGAGCTCGCCGTCCCGAAGGGGATCGTCGCGACACAAGGAGGAGGCACCGTCACCGCTGCCACTCTGCGCAGTGCGCAAGGCGTGACCATTGGACTCGATCCGACAGGCTGCTTCGTCGTTGACCTTCCGGTGCTCGCGCAGGAGACGACTTTCCAGATCGCATTCGGCAGCGCGCCGATTGCGGACGCTGAAAAACTGACGTCCGCATTGCAGGCCAAGACACAGCTTGTCCTGCCCGCCACGTACACCAAGCCCGGCCCCGCGCGCTGGGGTGCGGCGCTCGATGTGCCCGGCAAACCCGGCGACAGCTCGCAGCCCTACACGGTGGATGACATCACGCTGCCGGAAGAAAATCCGTTCAAGAGCTGGATCCGCCCCGGCGGCCACGACTTCCTGCCGGACGGCACCGCGGTGCTCGCGAACATGAGCGGCGACGTATGGCTCGTGTCCGGCCTCGACGAAAAACTCGAGCATGTGAAGTGGAAGCGTTTTGCGACCGGGCTTTTCCAGCCGCTCGGCTGCAAGGTCGTGGACGGGAAAATCTACGTGCTCGGCCGCGACCGCATCACACTGCTGCACGATCTGAATGGCGACGGCGAGGCGGACTTTTACGAGAGCTTCAACAGCGACAGCGTGGTCACGGAAAACTATCACGAGTTCGCGCTCGATCTTCAGACCGACAGCGCGGGTAATTTTTACTACGCAAAAGGATCGCCATGGACGCCGACGAACCAAAGCCCGCACCAGGGCACGATGCTGAAGGTGAGCAAGGACGGCTCGAAACTCGAAGTCTTCGCGACCGGCCTGCGCGCGCCAAACGGCCTCGGCATGGGCCCCGGCGACGTGCTGACGTGCAGCGACAACCAGGGCCACTGGATGCCGACGAACCGCGTGAACATCGTGAAGCAGGGCGGCTTCTACGGCATGACACCCGCCGCGCATCGCGAGCTGCTTTTCAAGCGCGCCGACGGCACGACTTTCACCGCGAACCCTTCGCTGCAATCCGCGCGCGATGAATTCAAGACGGAGTTCTGGGGCAAGGCCGAGACGCCGATTCCCGCGAACGGCTACGACCTCCCGCTGTTCTGGCTGCCGATGGATATTGATAATTCCTCCGGCGGCGAAGTGTGGGCGCCGCAGGGCACAAAGTGGGGCCCGTGGGCAGGCCGGATGCTCCAGACGACGTACGGCAAGTGCGCGCTCTTCGGCGTGACGATGGAAACCGTGGAGGGCGTGCAGCAAGGCGGCGTCGTGCGCTTCCCGCTCACGTTCAAGAGCGGCATCATGCGCGAACGTTTCAGCCCGACCGACGGCCAGCTCTATCTCAGCGGACTGAACGTGTGGCAGAGCAGCGCGGCGAAGGACGGCTGCTTCCAGCGCGTGCGCTACACGGGCAAGCCGGTGACGATGCCGATCGGATACGCGACAAAGGCGAACGGCGTGGAGATCCAATTCACCGCGCCGCTCGACGCCGCGAGTGCGGGCGACGCCGCGAACTGGAGCGCACAGCAGTGGAACTATGCGTGGACCGGCAACTACGGCTCGCCGGATGTCTCCGTGAAGGACCCGAAAAAGAAGGGCAAGGACACCGTCGAGGTGACGAAGGCCACCGTGAGCGCGGACAAAATGAGCGTGCTGCTCGAACTCTCCGATCGCGTCCCCGCGATGACGCTGCGGATCAAGTGCAACGTGAAATCCGCCGACGGCGCGGAGGTGAAATACCAGCTCGACAACACCATTCACCGCATCCCCGGACAGAAGACGGTCGCGCGATAGCGCGGTGGAACGCGACCTCCCAGGCGCGTTTCCGATCTTCGCACTGGTGAACCGTTCCGAAGCGTGCCCGGAGGTCACGCTCCACCGGCGCACATTTCCGAGCGCGTCGCTCTAGTTCCCCGGCTCAGGCCCGTCCACGCGATCCTCGAAGCGCGTGAACTCTTTCAGGAAAGTCAGCGGCACGTCGTCGGTGGGGCCATTGCGCTGCTTGGCGATGATGAGCGTCGCCTTGCCCTCGGCTTCGGCTTTCGCCTCGTCGGTGTCGGCGTAATAGATTTCGCGCACGAGCAGGCCCACGACGTCGGCGTCCTGCTCGATGGTGCCGGATTCGCGGAGGTCGCTCAGGCGCGGGCGGCCCTTGGCGTCGCCCGTGCGGCCCTCCGGGTTTCGGTTGAGCTGCGCGAGGACGACGATGGGAATGTTCAGCTCTTTCGCGAGCGCCTTGAGGCCGGAGCTGATTTCCGCGATTTCGAGCTGGCGGTTGTCCTGCGCGCGGCGACTCGAGCTGCGCAGGAGCTGGAGGTAATCAATGAAGATCGCCGCGATGTCATGCTGGCTCTTCATGCGCCTCGCCTTGGCCCGCAGTTCCAAAATGGAAAGGCTGCTCGTGTCATCAATCAGGATTTTTGCCGACGCGAGTTTCGCTGCGCCGGCGGTGAGCGCGGGGAAGTCGCGGTCGCTCAGAAAGCCGTTGCGGATCGAGGCGAGATTCACGCGCGCGATGGAGCAGAGGAAGCGCTGCACGAGTTGCTGCGAACTCATTTCCAGAGAGAACACCGCGACCGCCTTGCCAAGTTCCACAGCGACGTGCTCGGCCATGTTCATCGCGAATGCCGTCTTGCCCATCGAGGGCCGCGCCGCGATGACGAACATTTCCGCGCCGTGCAGCCCGTCGGTCAGTTGGTCCAGCTTCTTGAATCCCGTGGACAGCCCGCTGATTTTTCCGCGGCTCTCGTAGAGCTTATTGATGTCCCCGATGGCCTTCATGACCATGTCCTTCAGGCTCGCCGTCTTGTCCTTGAAGCGATCCTTCGCGATTTGGAAAATCTTCGTCTCCACCTCGTCGAGCAACCCCGCCGTGTTGTCCTGCTCCTCGTAGCTGCGCGCGGAGTATTCGTTGCAGACTTTGATGATTTCCCGGAGCGTGTATTTCTCCAGCAGGATCTCGATGTAGTAGCCCGCGTTCGCCGCCGTCGGCAGGAAGACAAACAGATCATTCAGTCCCGCCGGGCCGCCGACCTGATCCAGACGGTTCCGGTCGCGCAGGTATTGCGCGATGGTGATGAAATCAATCGGCCGGTTCGCATTCCACAGCTCCAGCAATGTCTCGAAAATCTCGCCGTGCGCGGGAATGTAAAAGCTCTCCTTCGTCACGCCGCTTTCCACGGCGAGGCCGATCACTTCTTTCGGGGCGAGCAGGATCGAGCTGAGCACGCCCTTCTCCGCGTCGGGAGCCTGTGGGAATTCCCGGTGAAAATCCGGTGGATAAGTGACTTTTCCCTTCAGGTCGCTTCGGGGCTTGTTACCCCGGCTCTTCTCAGAGCCCGGATTCCTTTGCGCGGAATCCTCAGCCATGGCGCACTATTCCTTGTGCTTGGCCTTCGTCTTGGCCTTGTAGCCACCGACGGTTTTCTCGGTCTTCTCGCCTTCCTCGGCCACGGGCTTCGGAGCCTCGACTGCCGCCGATTTCGGAGAAATGGTCACGGTCACGGTGGCGGTGATGTCGTGTTGCAGCTTGATCTCCACCTCGTGCTTGCCCGCTTCTTTCAGCGCCTTCGGGAGCTGGATGCTGTGACGATCAAACTCGGTGTTGCCCCCAAGTTCCGCGCGAATCTTGTCCGCGATATCCGACGCGGTGACGGAGCCGAACGCCTTGCCCTGCTCGCCCGTCTCCAGCTCGAAGGTGAGCTTCATTTTCCCGATGCGGCGCGCGAAATCCTGCGCGTCGTTCAGCTCCTTTGCCTCACGTTCCGCGCGCTTCTTTTTCAGCACATTGACGCGGTGCACGGCACCGGAGGATTTCTCGATCGCCTTGCCCTGCGGCAGGAGGAAATTGCGCGCGTAGCCCGACTTCACTTTGACGAGATCGGCTTCTGAGCCGAGATGGGCGACTTTTTCGGTGAGGATGACTTCGGTGGTTGGCATGGCGGAAAGTTTGCGGGATTGCGGTTGGAAAAAGGGTGGCGTTGGTAATCCCGCCGTCCAGCGATGTCAAAGGCCATTTTGCTTTTTGTCGCAAGCCATGTGTGGAGATCTACCCTGCCTCGCTGCCCCCGTGGAGAAAAAAACGGCGGCCAACATGACAACGCCGATCCCCGACCAAAGAATAACTTTCCGCTTCGCCGTCATTTCAAATACCTCTCCAGCGGAGGCCGGAGGAGTTCGGCGTTGGCGGGGTCGGCCATGTTTTCCTTCGTCACCACGACCACGCCGGTATCAATGCGCTTCTCGACGGGCTTGCCTTGCAGGTGCGAAACGAGCGCCTTGAGCGCGTCGCCGCCGATGCGCATCGGGTTTTGCAGCACGAGGCCCTGCACGTCGCCTTTTTCCAGATCCACAACGCTCTGCGTGCCGGCGTCGAAGCCGACGATTTTCACCTGCCCGCCGGTGCGCCCGATTTCGCGCAGCGCCTTCGTGACGGCGGTCGTCACCGGCTCGCAGGGGCAGAAGACGCCGTCCACTTCCTTGCCGAAACGGTTCAGGAGATTCTGCGCCTTCGCGTAGGCGCTGTCGCGTGTGGAGCCGGCGAACTGGTCCGACGAGAGGAGCGTGATGCCGGGGGATTTTTTCATCGCGTCGAGGAAACCCGCCTCGCGCTCCTCGGTGCTGTTGGAGCCGATCATGTAGCGGAGCAGGATGACTTTTCCCTTTCCGCCGAGCTGCTTCGCGAGCGCCTCGCCGCCGAGTTGGCCGCCCTTGAAATTGTCCGTGGCGAC
>JANXZI010000506.1 GCA_025355595.1 Spartobacteria bacterium | reverse complement strand
GCCGCTCACCGTCTTGGATCCCACAAACGGCGGCGCCATCGTCACGCCCGCCGCCTGGCCCTGCATCGGCATGCCCTTCCCGTCGAACCCGTGGCACGCGAAGCACAGCTCCTTGAAAATCGCCTCCCCCTTTTTCAGCACGACGATCTGCTCCTTGCTGTAGATCTGCGTGTCCATCGGCTTCGAAGATGCGATCAGCGCCTTGCCGATCTCCTGCACGCCCGCCGATTTGTTCGCCGCAATCGTGAGCTGCGCGAGCTTTTCCCAATCGGGAAAATTCTGCGACTTCGCCGTGCCGATCACTTGGAGGACGACGTTCGGATCCGCATCGGTCGCCAGCGCGGAAATATCCGCCGCGAGCGTCTTGTCGCCAGCCTTGATGAGCGACTCCGTCGCGCGGATCGCATTCTCGCGCACCCGCGGATTTTCGTCTTTCAGCTTCTCGCGGGCGAGCGATGCGTCGAGCGCGCCGAGCCCTTCCAGCGTCCACATCGCGTGCACCCGCGCGAGTGGGTTCTTGCTCGTGCGCGCCATCGTTTGCAGTGCGGGGACGACCGACATGTCCTGCCGCACGACGAGTAGCTTCTGCGCAGTGTCGCGCCAGAAACCATTCGGATGTTCAAGGTGCGCCACGAGCTGCGCGGATTTTTCATCGAGCATTTTCGGCTGCGGCCCCGGCGTGAAATCCTTGTGCACCAGCCGCCACACGCGCCCGTGATTCGTGTTGTTCTGCAGTCCGTTCCGCTCCACCTGCGGCCGCAGATACGAACCAGCCTTCACCCAATTCCCTTCCTGGATGATCCCGCGATACGCGTCCACGATGTAGAGGCAGCCATCCGGCCCCGTCGTCATGTTCACCGGTCGAAAATTCAAATCCGTGCTGCGGATGAACTCCGACTGCGGATACGGATTTTTCAGCGTCGTGATGCCGTCCTTCATCTCGACGATACCTCGCCGGATCAGCCGCCCAACGGGCTCCGGCAAAAACACATTGCCGTGCATTTCCGCCGGCAGGCGATCGCCACGGAAAATTTCCTGCCCGCACGACGCTGTGAAATGATTCACCGTCCCGTCGTCGCGATGCCGCCCCTTCCCGCCCTGCACGTCGAACACGCCCACCAGCGGCCACACCGTCATCCATGATTCCTCCCACTGGCTCGGCACATTGATCGCGCCATACGCGACGTGCGTCTGAAAATTCCACACGCCCTTCTCGCCGCCCGCATTTGAAAACCACGGCTTCCCAAAATCATCCTGGCAAAGTCCCCACTGCCCGCCATTCGGCGCCGTCGGTTCTTTCAAAGTCGCCCCCTTCGGATTCCAGCGCAGACGGTACGCGTTGTAGGTCGTGTAGATCCAATTATCCATCGCCCACACGAGCCCGCTCGGCTGATGCTCCATGTTCCCGCCGCGCGGCCCGCCCTCGAAGAATAGCTTCTTTTCATCCGACACCCCGTCCCCGTTCTTGTCGCGAAATTCGTTCACGTCATTCGTGTTCGTCTCGCCGATGAGCACGGAATCCTGCAGCGGCAGCACCATGCGCGGCACGACGAGGCCGTCGGCGAAAACGGTGTGCTTGTCGAATTTCCCATCGCCCTTCGTGCTCTCGTGGCGCGACACGCGGCTCTTCGGATCAAGTTCGCCCGTGCCGTCAATGTCCTGCATGTACGTCCGCATCTCGACGACATACATCCGCCCATTCCCATCGAACGCGATCGCCATCGGCTCCTTGATGTCCGGCTCGCTCAGCACGAGTTCGAGCCGGTAGCCATCGGGAAGCTGGATCGTTTTCAGCTCCTCCTCCGGCGAAAGCATCGGCACCTGCTTCGCCAACGGAGTCGCCTGCCCCGCAGGCAAAATCGGAGCGGGAGCGAGTGTACCCGCGGGTGCAGGTGCGGGCTTCGCATCCGGTGCGGAAAAAGCGGGTGTCGCAGCGAGTGCGGCAGCAAGCGCGAGCGACGGGAGCGAAAGAGTGCGTGTGAGGATCATGAGTTGGTTATTCAGGAAAAATTTGCCGGCGAATGCAAGACGGAGGTGTCCGGGTAGGGTGGGCGTCCCGCCTGCCGTGCCGCGCGTCCCGCGTGGCACATGCGTGGACCACCGGCGATCTTTTCGGAACACGCGTTCAACGTTGTCCGTTGTCCGACGCGGGGCGCGTCGGACGGCAGGCGGGACGCCCGCGCTACCCCGATTCATCCGGCCTCCGCTACTCACGCGTCACGACCTCATCAAGATTGAGCAGGACATTCGCAGTGCCCGTGTATGCGGCAAGTTCCACCGCACTAAATTTCGCATCCGCCTTCGCCGCGCCGACCGCAAGAATCTTTGCCGCCTCATCCGGCGACTGCTGCAGGCGCGCGGTGCGCTTCGCGAGTCCGTCGGCGAGCACTTTCACCTCGTCCGGACGCGGCGCGCGGCATGTCGCGAGGCGGAAGGCCCACGCGATGCGCTGCTCCGGCGTCGAGCCACCCTCGGCGATCATCCGCTGTGCGAGGATGCGCGCGGCTTCGATGTAGGTCTTTTCATTCAGCAGCGCGAGCGCCTGCAGCGGGGTGTTCGTGCGCGAACGCTTCACCGTGCAGATCTCGCGCGACGGCGAGTCGAACATCGCCATCGTCGGCGGCGCGGCGGTGCGCTTCCAGATTGTGTAGAGCGTGCGGCGGTAAAGGTCCTCGCCGGTGTCCTCCTTGTAGTTCCGCATGTCGCCATAGACGCTCGTCTCGTCCCACACCGAGGCCGGCATGTAGGGCTTCACACTCGGCCCGCCGATTTTCTCCACGAGCAATCCGCTGATGGCCAGCGCCTGATCGCGCAGCGCCTCGGCGCTCAGCCGGAAACGCGGCCCGCGCGCGAGCATACGGTTCTCGGGATCTTTCGCGATCAGTTCCGGCGTGACGCGCGACGACTGGCGATACGTCGCGCTCATCACGATGAGCTTCTGCACGGCCTTCATGTCCCACTTCAGCCGCACAAATTCCGTCGCCAGCCAGTCGAGCAGTTCCGGATGGCTCGGCCACTCGGACTGCGAGCCGAGATTCTCCGAAGTCTTCACGAGTCCCGTGCCGAAAAAACGCTCCCACTCGCGATTCACCCACACGCGCGCGGTCAGCGGATGCTCGCCGTTCACGAGCCACTTCGCGAAGCCGAGCCGGTTGTTCGGCGCATCCGCGGGCAGGGGCGGCAACACCGCCGGAAGCGCGCGCGGCGCGGCGTCGCCCGGCTTGTCGTATTCGCCGCGCTTCAGGATGTGCGCCTCCTTCGGCTGCGGCAGCTCCTGCATCACCATCGTCGTAGCGACATCCATCCCGGCGTCCTCACGTGCCTTCTTCGCGGCGGCGAGCGCGGTCTCGGCATTCTTTGCCGGATTGTTCGTGTTCTCGCGGTGAAATTTCGCGAGTTCCGTCTTCTGCTGCGGCGTGCGCTTCGCCGGGTCGGCCTTCAGCGCGGCGAGCACGATGTCGGGGATTTTCCCGCCCTCGAGTTTCACCATCGCGGGCGGCAGCGAAGTCGCACTCACGCGGAAGCGCCCGATATTATGATCGCCAAACGCCGACCCGTGGATGAGTCGCACCGTGAGCGTCGCGCCCTGCGGCACCGTGAGCGGATTGCACACGAACAGCGCCTTGCGCGGCACGCGCATCGCCGGGTCGTTGCCATCAATCGCCCAGCCGGATTTGTTCTTCGGCCCCTTCGGCGCGCGCTTCCCTTTCACGGGCTTCGGCTGGTCCTTCACGATGAGCGCGGCCTCGTAGCCTTTCTGATCGTAGCTCGACTCCACACGCGTGAATTCGACCCCGAGCGGCGCATTCCCGCCGGGCACATGGATCTCCACCTCGACGGTGCTCAGGACAAAATTGCCGTTGCTCGCGCGCCCGAGGCTCTTGCTTGGCAGCGACGGATCCGGCAGCACCTCCAGAAGGATGCCGCTGAACTGCCCCGGCGCGATCTTCGCCTCGATCTCATAGGTGTCATTCGCCGGATTCTTGCCGCTCGCGAGCCAGGAGCCGTCGGGCTGCTTGGTCAAAGTCGCGCCACCGATGCTCCTCACCTCCAGCGTATCCAGCGGAGTCCACGGCGATGCACCGCCGCCGACTTCGCGCAGGAAATTCTTTTCCCACGCCGTCTGGAGGGCCGGGAGTTCCTTCGCCGCCGCCGCGATGTGCTGCGCGGAGTCCTTCACCGCTGCATCCAGTTTTGCGATTTTCGCCTCCTGCTCGGGCGTTGGCAGCAGCAGCACGGGACGTGAGTTGCCGCCTTTGCGTGAACCTGCCGCGCCGCCGAACTCATCGAGCACGCCGTTCTCGTTGTTCGAATTGAAGAACGCGAAGAGCTGGTAAAATTCCTTCTGCGAGATCGGATCGTATTTGTGATCGTGGCAGCGGCAGCAGTTAAAAGTGAGCGCCATCCACGTCAGCCCGGTCGTCTCGACACGATCGATTACGGTCTCCGCAAACCACTCCTCGACGATGCGCCCGCCCTCGCCGTTCAGCCGGTGGTTGCGATTGAATCCCGTCGCGACGATCTGATCGCGCTTCGCATCCGGCAGGAGATCCCCCGCGAGCTGCTCGATGGTGAATTGATCGAACGGCTTGTTTTGATTGAACGCGCCAATGACCCAGTCGCGCCAGTGCCACATGTGCCGCTGCGTGTCGGACTGAAAGCCGTTGCTGTCCGCGTAGCGCGCCATGTCGAGCCAGCGCGCCGCCATGTGCTCGCCGTAGCGCGGCGAGGCGAGCATGCGATCCACGACTTTCTCGTAGGCGTTCGGAGCCTTGTCCGCGAGGAACGCGTCCACCTCCGCCGGAGTCGGCGGGATACCCGTGAGGTCGAGCGTCACGCGGCGGATGAGCGTTTCCTTCGCCGCCTCGGGCTGCGGCGTGAGCCCTTCCTTTTCGAGCCGCGTGAGGACGAAGGCGTCAATGGGATTAGTGCTCAGTGCCCAGTGCCCAGTGCTCAGACCCGACTGCTGCGACTGAGGACTGGGCACTGAGAACTGAGCACTTTTCCCCGGCACCGCGGGGCGCTCGGGTTTGATGAAAGACCAGTGCCCCTGATACTCCGCGCCCTCGGCAATCCAGCGGCGGAAGGAATCAATCTGCGCGGTCGTCAGCGTCTTCCCGCTTTTCTTTGGCGGCATGAGATCGTCCGCGTCGTGCGTGATGAGGCGCTTGTACACTTCGCTCTCCTCCGGCTTGCCCGGCACGATCGCGGGGCCGGAGTCTCCGCCCTTCATCGCCGACTCCTTATTATCGAGCCGCAGCCCGCCTTTGATCTTCGAGACATCCGGCCCGTGGCACTTGAAGCAAATGTCCGAGAGGATCGGCCGGATGTCGCGGTTGAAGGAAACCTTCTCCGCGGCGTGTGAGGAAAAAACGAGCGCGAGTCCAATTGCTGCGGATGAAAATAGGCGCACGAATCGCGAGACGCATGCCTCGGGTAGCGCGGGCGTCCCGCCTGCTGTTCGACGCGTCCCGCGTCGAACAGCGGATGACGCAGGGCGTTCATTCCGGGATGGATCACCAGCGGACTCCGCATGTGTCCCGCGAGACGCGGGCCACGGCAGGCGGGACGCCCGCGCTACCCGAGGCATGCAATCGCGCGTACGGACATCAGTGGGGGAATTGTAGTTTATCATTCGAGAGGTGCGATTTTGACTGGTGCTTCGAGAGAGGCCGCGCGGTGAAATGCGTCGATCAGTTCCAAGCGATGCAGCGAGGCCCATTCCAGCACGAGCCTCATGGCCCGTGCCGGCAGGCTGCCGTCAATGATCTCCAGCGTTTCAATCGCGACCTTCACCATCACGCCGCCGTAGAGCGCGTGAAAATGGGGGGGGCGCATGATCACCGTAATACATCTGGATGACGATGCCGTAGAATCGGCTGATCTCAGGCATTCGCGAGGGAAGTTCGCAATGCGGGAAACACGTCCGCCGCAGCCTTGCCTGTCAGTTGCAGATAGAGTGCGTCTGGACACAGATCGAGATCGCCCGGCCATAGGAGCGCGCCTTGGCTGCTCACAGACACGCGTTCGAATTCTCCATCGCGCAGCCATGCGGAAAAAACACCGCGGCCCGCGAGGTCGCTCAAATCCACCGTGCCCGAAGTGCCATCGTCAAATCGCAGGAACACGCGAAAACGGCCCGCAGGTTTTGCTTCGGTGATTCTCATTTGGAAAAGTTAACCCGTTGGCGCGCGCTGTCGAGGCGCAGGTCTTACTTGAACGCCTTATCCTTCGGATTCCCGCCGCTGACCATGTAGGCGATGAGGTCGAGCAGCTCGTCCTTGTTTAGCATGTTGATCAGCCCCGGTGGCATCATGGAAATATTGAACGGCTTGCGCGCTTTCACGTCGGCGGAGTTCACCGCAGTCAGTTCGTCGGGCGCGAGCGGGCTCGTCATCAGGAAGAGCTTGCCATTTTCCTCCACGATCATCCGGCCCACGACGGACGAGCCGTCCTTTAGCTCGATCTCCTCGGTGCCGTACTGGTCGCTGATCACCTTCGAGGGGTCTATGATGTTTTCCGCGAGATCGTGCATCGTGTAGCGGTTGCCGGCACCGGTGAGGTCGGGGCCGATGCTGCCGCCGTCGCCGTTGAACTTATGGCAGCGCGCGCAGAGCGTCGCGGTGAACATGGCCTTGCCCTGCGCAAAATCGCGCCCGTGCATCGCGCCCTGCGTGAGCGCGACCACGTCTTCCGTCGTGTAGGCTTTGCCGGGGCCCTTGGGCATCACGACATTTGCGGGCGGCGCGGGCGGGCGCTTTTTCGAGAGCTCGTCGAGCGCGGTGCG
The DNA here is from genome assembly GCA_025355595.1 of Spartobacteria bacterium. Lineage (GTDB taxonomy): Bacteria > Verrucomicrobiota > Verrucomicrobiia > Chthoniobacterales > Chthoniobacteraceae > SXWH01. The sequence goes on along the minus strand of JANXZI010000506.1, from coordinate 3,802 downwards.
TTCCGTGGCGTCGGTCACGAAATTCGCGAGCGCCTCGGTGCGGATGTGATCCATGAATTTCGGAAAACTGTTCCCGGCGTGCCACTCGCTGGTGCGCTGGAACCACGAGAAATACGTCTTCCGCAGCGCGGGCGTCCATCCGGCGCGCGCGTTCCGCAGCGACGCGATGAGCGCGATTTGCTGGAGGTTCGGACGGCTCGCCGCCGCGCTCTCGGCGGCCTTGGCGTAGCCGGGATTGCGCGCGAGGAGTTCGTCGGTTGCGATCGCCGCGGCGTCATCCTTCGCCGAGCCGACAAGCGCGAGCGTCTTGCCGACGACACTTTTCGAGTCGAGGAAGATGAGGATCTGCGAAAGCTCGCGGTTCACGAGCGCATCCTTGCTCGGGTAGTACGGCTCAAAATTTCCAGCGGCTTTCGCGCATGTCGCGGCGTCGGGTTTGCCGAGGCGCGCGAATGCGAGCTGATATGCGCGCATGAGCTGGAGCTGAAAGCCGATGTCAAATTTCCCAAACCCGATGCCGTCGGACTCCGACATCACGCCCGGCCTCTGCGCCCACAGGCTGTCGAGCCGCGCGAGAATCTGCGCGAGCAGCTTCGCATCTTCCGCATCCGCCGGGCCGACCGCGCCGGACGAAGTGCCCGACTGCGCCTTGCCCGCCGTAGCCGGATTCGGGTCACCCGTCCGGCCCATCCGCGCGAGCGCGATGCACGCCTCGATGATCGCCTGCGGATCCTTCTCCGCGAGCGCACGCTCCTTCCACAGCTTCACCGGCTGCCGCTCGATCGCGACGCGCGCGGCAAAGCGCAGGTAGCGATCCTTGCTCGCAAGGAATGGCCACGCTTTTTCAATCGCCTCGGGCCCCGTGCCCTCCTCGTGCAGTTTTTCCAGCATGTGACGCTGTTTCATCTCCGGCGTGAACGCGTACGGCTGCGCAGGCGCGGTGGATTCCTTGCCCGCATACGTCACGCGATACACGGCGCTCTGCGAGCCGCGTCCGCCGATGCCGAAATACATCGCGCCATCGTGCTGGCTGATCACGACATCCGTGAGCGGCAGCGGCTTCGCAGAGACGAATTCCTCCTTCACCCCCTTCATCCCCGCGCCATCCGCCGTGAAATGCACGGCGTACATCGTGCCATACGTCCAGTCGTTCCCGTAGAGCGCAGCCTGATACTTCGCGGGGAATTTCGCGCCAGTGCCGAAGACCACGCCCGTCGGCGAACCGGGGCCAATGTCCACGGCGGCGGGCAGGCTGTCCTCGTAGTAGGCGGGCCATTTTCCAGCACCGGAACGCCAGCCGTATTCGCCGCCGCTCACGCAGTGGTTGATGCGCGTGGGGCGATACCACGGCGCGCCGATGTCCCATTCCATGTCCGCGTCATACGCGAAAAGCTCGCCATTCGCATCGAACGCGAAGTCGAACTCATTGCGGAAGCCCGCGCAGAACAGCTCAATTTTTTTGCCGTCGAGGTCCGTTTTGCAAATGTAGCCGCCGGGCGCGAGGATGCCGCGCGCGTGGCCATTGCCGTCCCACAGGCGCGGGAGGAGGTGATCCTCGTCCCACGACTTCATCGCCGCACGCGAGATGGCGAGATTCGCCGGCAGCTTCGTGTGGTTGCCGCAGTTGAAGAAGATCGATTTCCCGTCCGGCGCGAGCTGCATCGAGTGCGGGCCATGCTCGCCGCCGCCGTTGCAGTCGCTGAGCAGCACGGGCTTCTCGAAATGATCGTCGCCGTCCTTGTCCTTCAGTCGCCACAGCCCGTGCGCCATGCCCTTCACCACGTTTTCATTCACCATCACGTAGAGCGAATCGTGCGTGTAAAGCAGCCCGTGCGCGCCGCCGATTTCCGCATCGAGCGGCTCGACGATCGCCTTGTCGCTCGATCCGATCGCCGGCGGTGTGAGCCGGAAAAGTCCGCCGTTTTGCGCACCGCAGATCAGCCGGCCTTTTTTGTCCACCGTCATGGAAACCCACGAGCCCTGCTCGGCCTTCGGCACCGTGTAGAGGAGCTCGACCTTGAAGCCCGGCGGCACATGGATCTCCGCAGGATCCGTCGCGACTTGCGATGCCGGCGGACGCTTGCCACCGCCCTTGCCGGCTTTCGCGACTTTGCCAGCGTCGGCAAAAATGTCGCCCCACGGGCCTGCTCCGTATTTTGCGATGACCGTCGCTGTCTTGAAGTCCGTGCTCCCGGCCGGCGCGGCCTGCCAGTCGCCATGAGTCTCCACGACGATCTTCTGCCCGTCCGCAGTCTCGATCGTGAGCACCGCCACCGCCGCGGCGCTGCCGTCACGGTTGCGCGCGTCGAGGCGCAATTCGTTTTTCCCCGGCTTGAGCAACGCCTTCACATCGCCTTTCACCGGCTCCTGCCAGTCGGGATTTTCGAGAGACTTCCGGCCATTGATCACCGCCGTCGCGCCGTTGTCGCACGTAAGCTGCAGCGTCGCGGATTTCACCTCGCCCTTGATTTCAAATTCCTTCTTCAGCGTGACCTTCTCATCGGGCTTCGCGTTCTTCGAGAGCCAGATCCATTCCGGTTCCGCGAACGCCGAAAATGATGCGCCGATGAAAACGGCAGGAATGAGGATGCGTGTGAGGACGGTGCGTTTCATGTGTGGAAAAAGGAGGCGGCTGCCGGGTGTTCGTTAGATTGCGTGAGAAAATATCGGGGCGCCGGCGCGCTGTCTGCCAATGATCCGCCCTTCGCAAAACGGCGCGGGAGTAGCGCGAGGTTTTGGAGTGCGGGGGCAGAGCGACTAACGAGCGGCGACAGCGCTTTCGGAGGCGTGGGCGAAGGCGGCGGACGGCGGGAGAATGCCGCGCGCACACGCCCGCCCGAAGACATTCCGAAAGCGGTGTCGCCGCGACTCGTTGCACTCGGCGCTCTGCCACCGCACTCGAAAGGCTCGCACCAAGTCCGGCTGCGGCCTGTGGATTTTCCACGAATGACTTGGACGGCTGTCACCAGTGTTTCAACCGATCTATTTCGCAGGCGCGGCACCGGGCGCGGGCAGCGTCGCGTCGGGGTGCGCGGCGAGGTAGGCGTCCACATCCTTTGTCACGACGATGCGGCCCCACATGATCATCCAGTGGCCGGGGAAGGTGCAGACGTAGTCGTATTCGCCCTCCCGATTCGGCGCGGTCCATTTGATGGTGTCCTTCTGTCCGGGCTCGATGAGCTTCGTGCCTTCGTGAACGCGCTTGTCCTTGTCGGGGTAGTAAGGGCGGCCCTTTTTGTCGTGCTTGTCGGGACGCTCCGTCTGGACGGACTCCGCGATGCTCTGGCGTGTGCCGCCGTCCACGATGAGGAAGTTGTGCGGCATGGCGTCGAGATTCTCGACGATGATCTCGAAGGGCTTTCCCTTTTCCACGACGATGCGCGTAGTGTCGTAGCGCATCTGCTCGTGGACGGTCTTCACGACGAACACGCTCACGCCGAGGCCGCGCAGTTCCTTGCGGATCGTCGTCGCGCGGTCGGCGGGGAGCAGGCTCGCGAGTTCCATCCCGGTCTGCACGGTCTCCACGAAGTCCTGCTTCGTGCGGTCGCCCTGCGGCACGGTCTTCGCCCACGCGAGGATGGAATCCACGGCAGGAGCGACCGCACCATTGTCCCACGAATCGCGCGGGAGTTGCATGATGGCGCGCGCGGCGACCGTGCGCGTGTCGGGTTTTTGGATCGCGGCGGTGAGCGTGGCGAAATTCGCCTTCGCATTCTCCGCGCCCATGAGCGGGAGCGCCGTGAGCGCCGAGGGGCGGAGCCGTTCGTCGCCGAGCACCGCGGTGAGCAGCGGCTGGAATTTC
>JANXZI010000493.1 GCA_025355595.1 Spartobacteria bacterium | reverse complement strand
TGGATCAATGGATGAGTCAGCGGTGTCTTTGGCCCGATGCCCGGGCATCGGCGGTCACTGCGCGACCTTCACGTTGCGGAAGCCGGCGCTCTCGCCGAAGACGAGGAAGTTCAGCGCGGTCTTCTTTTCCCCGAGCACGGCGTGCTTCGCCTGCGCGGTCGCGTCGTTCACCTGCGCCGTGACTTCGCCGCCCTTGAAAGTGAGCCGCACCGGGTACCATTGGCCTGCCTCGAGTTTCAGCGGCTTGCGCGCGAGCGGTTCCACGGCGGCGCTGCTCTCGCCCTGCGTGGGGTTCTTCGCGATTTCCAGCAGCGCGCGCGAAATCACGAAGCGGACGCTGCCCCTTTTCTCGCCCCACTCGACGCGCAGCGACGTGCGGTTTGCGCCTTGGAGATTGATCTCGAATTCCAGCGTGCCATCCGCGAGCGCGAGTGGCACGCGCAGTGTCGCGGGCGTTTCGTCCTTCGCCTTTTGCGAGCCAAAGAGTCCGCCGTCCTTCGCGCGCCATTCGCCCCGCGTGGCGGCCCACGGTTTTGCGGGCAAGGCCGCGAGCGGTTCGTTCAGCGCGACGGTGCCGGTGAGTGGCGCGAGCGACGCGACCTTCGCCACCGCCGGGTGCACATCGGCGGGTGGCAGCTCGCGGCTGTAGCTGCCGTCGCGCTGGCGGTTCAGCAGCGCGCGGAGTTCCTTCACGATCTCGGGATGCTGCGCGCTCACGTCCTTGGTCTCGGCGGGATCGTCGTGGGTGTTGTAGAGCTGGGCGCGAAACTGATCCGCGTGCGCCTTCCGCGCGCCCGGCTTGATCTCGTCCACCGGCACGCCCTCGATCCATTTCCACGGGCCTTGGCGAATTGCGAACACGCCATCCGAGCTGTGCACGATCATATCGTCGCGGATCGGTTTCGCCGAATCGCCGAGGATTGCGGGGAGAATGTTGCGGCTGTCCTCCGCCGCCTGCGACGCCGCGGGCAATTCCTCGCCGACCACCGCCGCCGTCGTCGCGAGGATGTCCGCGAGGCTGATCATCTCGCGGCACACCGTGCCCGGCTGCGCATGGCCCGGCCAGCGCACGATGAACGGCACCTTGAACCCGCCTTCCCAAACGTCGTGCTTGCCGCCGCGCAGGTCGCCATTCACGCGCAGCCCGGCCTTGAACGCCGCGGTCTGCAGCAGCTTGTCGTTCTCCGGCTTGAACACGCCGCCGTTGTCGCTGGAAAAAATCACGAGCGTGTTTTGTGTGACGCCCATCTTGTCGAGCGTGTCGAGGACACGGCCGACGCTGCGATCCAGTTCGTGAATCCAGTCGCCGTAAAGTCCGGCGGCGCTCTGGCCCGCGATGTCCTTGTCGGGCGTCACGGGGTTATGCACCGCGACGGGTGTGAAGTAGAGGAAGAACGGCTTGTCCTTCGGCTGCTGCTGCATCCACGCGGTCGCCTTGTCGGTGAGCACTTTCATCACGCGCTCATTCTTCCGGCGCGGCGCGTCGAGATCGAGGATGCGTCCTGTGCCCTTGCCGCCCTCGGTGTCCTCCGCGTCGTAGGTCGCCTTGAAATCATCCGAGTCCGGCACCGGCCCGGCGATCTTCATGTCGGCGGGAATCTTCCCATCGCGCAATCCGTACACGAAGCGGTTCTCCACGAAGACGCCCGTGAGGTCGCCGTGATTGCTCGGCACGCCAAAGTGATAGTCGAAGCCGATGTCGAGCGGCCCCGGCGAAAGCTCCGCCGAAAAATCCGGACGCCACTTCGGCGAGTCGGTCGCGGTGCCGTAGCCGAGGTGCCATTTGCCGACCGCCGCCGTCGCGTAGCCGTGCTTCTTCAGCAGCGACGCCATGTTCAGCCGCGTCGTCTCGATGTGCAGCGGCGCGAAGGTGCTCAGCACTTCGTGCTTCAGCGAAGTGCGCCAGCAGTAGCGTCCCGTGAGCACCGAGTAGCGCGTCGGCGAGCACACCGACGAAGTCGTATTCCCATCCGTGAAGCGCCGCCCTTCCGCCGCGATGCGGTCAATGTTCGGCGTCTTCACCAGCGCCGGATTCGCGCCGTAGCAGCCTGCGCTGCCGTAGCCGTAATCGTCGCTGAGAATGACGACGATGTTCGGGCGCTCCGCCGCGTGCAGTGTGCCCGGCAGGATGAAAGCCAGCGCTGCGAGGGCATGAGTGACGGATGGCATTTTCATTTGCTCTCCTTGTGTTCACCAGCGGGCCGTTTGTGCTGCTGGATTTCGGCTTCGCGTTGCGCGGCCTCGGCTTTCAGCTTCGCGACGATGTCGGGATGCCCGGCGGAGACATCCTTGGCTTCACCGAGATCCGTCGCGAGATCGTAGAGCGCGAAATCGCTTTCGCCCGTCTCCGCTCCCCTGGCTTTGTTCGCATTTTTACTGGCCTTCGGAGCGTCCGGTGTTGCCTGCGCGGCTCTGCCGCCGCCCTGTGCTTTTGTGAGGAAAAGTTTCCACTGGCCCTGGCGGATCGCGCTGAGCTTGCCGGTGCCGGCAAAGTAGAGATGCGTGTCGCGCGCGGGGCCGGGCTTCGCGTCGAACATCAGCGGCGTGATGTCGCGTCCATCGATCACGCGATCCTTCGGCACGTCGGCACCCACAAGTTTTGCGAAGGTGGGCAACATGTCTATGTTTCCGGCTATGTGCTCGCACGTCGTGCCCGCGGGGATTTTCCCC
>JANXZI010000445.1 GCA_025355595.1 Spartobacteria bacterium | reverse complement strand
GCAGCAGGCGCGGCAGGCTGAAGGGCGGGAACTGGCGGTCGGTGAAATTGGCGGGAGTCCGTGAAGTCGTCGTGCTCATGGTGATTGCGCTTGGGTTTGTGGTGTCGAAGCGTTTTACGTCCTTCGGGCTAGAAACGATGCACGATTCCAACGACATATCGCAAATCATTTGGCGAACGCGCTTGCGGGATTTTGATCTCACGCGCCGCGGGATCGTCATCGGCATCCTGAATGTGACGCCGGATTCCTTCAGCGACGGCGGGTGCTTTTCAAAAATGGACGCCGCACTCGCGCACGCGCAGGCGATGATCGCGCACGGTGCGAAGATCATTGATGTCGGCGGCGAGAGCACGCGGCCCGGCGCGGAGCCTGTGGCCGAGGATGAGGAAATGCGGCGCGTGCTGCCGATCATCGGGCGGCTCGCCCAATTGGAAGGACACGGCGAGCGATTCATCGTCAGCATTGACACGATGAAGCCCGCGGTCGCGCGCGCGGCGATGGACGCGGGCGCTTCCGTGATCAACGACGTGGGCGGTTTCCGCGACGATGAGATGATCAACGCCGCCAAAGACACGCGCGCCGGAGTGCTTGTCATGCACATGCAAGGCGAACCCAGAACGATGCAGAGCGAACCGCACTACGCGGATGTCTGCGCCGAGGTGCGGGAATTCTTTTGCGGGAGCCTGCGCCGGTGCGTAGCCTCCGGCGTGCCTGCCGCAGCCATCGCCTTTGATCCCGGAATCGGATTCGGAAAAACGACGGCGCACAATCTTGCCCTGCTGCGGCGCACGGCGGACATCGCCCTCGCCGGCCACGCGCTCGCACTCGGTGTCTCGCGCAAGAGCTTCATCGGAAAAGTGACCGGCTCCACTGCGATGGAAGATCGCGAGTGGCCGACGGTCGCGCTGACCTGTCACGCGCGCGAGCACGGCGCGCGCATCTTCCGCGTGCATGAGGTGAAACCCAGCGTGGAGGCGCTCCGGATGACGGAGGCGATTCTCGGGACATGATCCTCGCGACGATGCAGGAAATGGCGCGCGCCCACTGGAAGGATGCACTGGAGATCGCCATCCTCGCGCTGGGAATCTACTCCGCCTACGTCGGTCTGCGCGGCACGCGCGGGCTGCGCATGCTCACGGGGCTCGGCTCGCTCGTGCTGGCGCTCGTGCTGCTCTCGCACCTTTTCGGCCTTGTGGTGATCAGTTGGCTGCTCCAGCGCATCTCCGCGGTCGTCATCGTCGCGCTCGTCGTGATCTTCCAGCCGGAGCTGCGGCGGCTGCTCGCGCAGCTCGGCAGCCATCACATCTTCGGCATCGCGCCGGAGAACAAGGAGATCGTGGAGGAACTCGCGCAGACGGCTTTCGATCTTTCCAGCCGGCAGCTCGGGGCGCTCATCGCCATCGAGCGCGGGACGGATATCCAGTCGCACATCGAGAGCGGCGTGCAGATTGACAGCCGGCTCTCGCCCGAACTCATCGTCACCATTTTTCACCCGAAGACTCCGCTGCACGATGGTGGCCTCATCGTGCGCGGCGATCGCATCGTGAGCGCAGGCTGCATTTTTCCCGTGAGCCAGCGGCAGGACATTGACCGCAACCTCGGCCTGCGGCATCGCGCGGCCATCGGGCTGACGGAGGAGAGCGACGCGATCATCATCATCGTGAGCGAGGAGACCGGTGCCGTCTCGCTCTGCCATCGCGGGAAACTCGAGCGTGATTTCACACCGGCGAGCTTGCGTGCACGGCTTTCCGAACTACTGCTGATGCCACTCCATGAAAGCACTGCTGATGAACAACCTGGTGGCGAAGACCGTCTCGCTGGCGCTGGCGATCCTCCTGTGGGCAGTCATCCGAAAGAGCCAGCTAAGCGACACGACAACGTCGCCGCCTAGGGCAGGGCACAGCATCGAGTTTGGAGCGACAGCGTATGGGGACAAAAAATAGCGGCGTGGCGGAATCACTCGACAGCAACAGAAAACTTTTCGGCACGGACGGCGTCCGCGGAGTCGCGAATCTCGAACCCGTCACCGCCGAGACCGCGCTGAAACTCGGACGCGCCGCGGCGCACGTCTTCACGGAGGCCGGACGGCTCACGCACCGCACGGATCGCCGGCCCGTCATCGTCATCGGAAAAGACACGCGCCTCTCCGGCTACATGCTGGAAAATGCGATGGCCGCGGGGCTGATGTCGCTCGGCGTGGATGTCTTCCTGCTCGGTCCGCTGCCCACGCCGGGCGTCGCCTACATCACACGCTCGCTGCGCGCGGATGGCGGCATCGTGCTCAGCGCCTCGCACAATCCGTACGAGGACAACGGCATCAAATTTTTCCGCAATGACGGCTACAAGCTCGACGACGAAGTCGAGCAGCGGATCGAGAGTCTCGTCTTCACCGGCGAGATCGAAAACATCCGGCCCACGGCAGGGAAAATCGGCCAGGCGCGACGCATTGACGATGCGCTCGGGCGCTACGTCGAGCACGCGAAGGCGAGCTTTCCAAAAGGGCTCACGCTCGAGGGCATCCGCATCGCCGTGGATGCGGGCAATGGCGCGGCCTACAAGAGCACGCCGTGGATCTTGCGCGAACTCGGCGCGACGTGCTCGATCTTTCACGACAAGCCGGACGGCCGGAACATCAACGCGAATTGCGGCAGCACGTATCCGAACGAAATCGCCCGGCTCGTGCAGGAGACCGGCGCGCACATCGGCATCAGCCACGACGGCGACGCAGACCGCGTGCAGCTATGCGACGAGAAGGGCGAAGTGGTGGACGGCGACGACATCCTGGCGATTGCCGCCGTGGATCACCTGCGCCGCGGCACGCTGGCGAAGAAAACACTCGTGGCGACGGTGATGAGCAATTTCGGCCTCGACGAGACGCTGAAGGATCACGGCGGCCAGGTGCTGCGCACGAAGGTCGGCGACCGGCACGTGATCGCGGCGATGCTGCGCGATGATCTGAATGTGGGCGGCGAGCAGAGCGGGCACATGATTTTCCGCGACTACTCGACGACCGGCGACGGCATCGTGAGCGCGTTGCAAATCCTCCGCATCATGGCCGAGAGCGGCAAGCCGCTGAGCGAACTCAAGCGCTGCCTGCGCAAGTATCCGCAGGCGCAGCGCAACCTGCGCGTCCGCGAAAAGACTCCGCTCGATCAGATGCCGGAAGTCAGCGCGCTCGTCACCGAGGCCGAGGCTGCGCTGAAGGGCGCAGGCCGCGTGCTGCTGCGCTACAGCGGCACGGAGCCGAAGATCCGCCTGCTCATCGAGGGCCGCGACGGTGCGGTGATCGAGGCGCACGCGGACAGAATCGCGGCGGTGATCAAGGCGCGCATCGGGGCATAAGTCCGCGAACTACGCGTTCTTCTTTCGCCCGAAGAGCTTCGCGATGCCGGCGACAAGCGCGCCGACGCCGATAAGGATCACTTTGAAAAATTTCGCGAAGAAGATTGCGATGACCTTGAAAAAGCCGGCCTTCGCGAGGATGCCGCCGGCGATCAGGCCTCCGATGCCGTAGGCGGCGACCTTGTCCGTTTTGGGCTTGTAGTCGGCATAGCGGTTGCCATCGGTGAAATCCACCATGCCGAGAATCGCCGGAGCCCGCGCCTCGATTTCTGACATTTGAGATTGAAAGGACATGATGCTGACTTCCAAGACTCCGTGCCGGCCGAGCACGCGGATGTCGTAGTTGAGCTGTTGCTCGGAGCCGTCCGTGTCGAACAGCTTTGCATAATACAGCTTGTGCGTGGTGCGGTCGTAGTGGGGCTGCTGCGCCCATGCGGCGAGTTCCATCTTGCCGTAGCCGCCACGCACGCGCTCGTCACTGGCGGCTTTCTGCCCCGCCTTCAATTCGTTCAGCATGTCGGTGAAGTTGAGCTTCGAAAAGTCGTCATCCTTCACATAGCCGTCGGGCTTCCATTTCAATTCGGCAAGCCAGCCGCCGCCACCAAAGAACTTCATCCCTTTCGGGACGATCATCCCGTCTCCCCCGCTCGCCTGCGGCGGGTTGCCGTAGATGTCCACCATCACCTTCCTCGCATTCGCCGCGTCGAGGTATTGAAACTCCGGCGGCAGCACGATCTTCACTTTCCCATCTGCAAGCGTGATCTCGCCGGACTTGTACTGAAGCTCTCCGATCGCCTTCATGGCCTTTTGCATTGCCGCGATTTCCTGCGCTGAGGGTTCCTTTTCCGCCCCGGCGGGCAGGACGAGGGCGGCGGCGATGGCGATGGCGGTGATGAAGGATTTCATAATCGGGAGTGTGCCTGACGAGATGTCCGAATTTTCCCCTCTGGCCAAGCAACAAATCTCACTGTGCCGCTTAACCGAAGGGCGCGCGACCGAGCCAGAGCAGGTCCAGCGCAAAGGAATGGATCGGGCGGAAGAGCGCGCCGAAGCCATTGAACGCGACGATGAATCCCATGAGCTGCATGCGGGATTCCACATGAGCTGCTGCCACGACGAAGCCGCCGCACCGCGGAGAAAAAGCAGCGGCACGCTCGCACCGTCGAAGGGCGGCAGCGGGATAAGGTTGAAAGTCATCAGCAGCACATTCAGCGAGAAGGCGACGCCGAGCAGCATCGTGAAAAAATGCGCAGCGCCGCCTTCCGCGACGGGCTTGACGATTTCCGCAAAGTGTCCGCTCCCGGGCACGAACCATCCCGCGGCCAGGCCGATGCGGATACAGATCGCCGCAGCAATCACGAGCAGCAGATTCGCCACGGGGCCTGCGATGGCCATCCATGCGGCGTGCCGCGGATTCCGCTCCGCCCACTCGCGATTGTACGGCGCGCTCGCCCAGCCCATCATCCACATCACCCCCTGCTGCGCATTCAGGTAGAAGGTGATGAGCGGCACGACGACCATGCCCCACGGTTCGCGCCGGATGTGCGGGATCGGATCGAGCGTGACCTGCCCGCCCTGGTACGCGGTGTCGTCGCCGAGCTTCAGCGCCGTCCACGCGTGCGCCGCCTCGTGGCAGACGGTCGAGTAGAGGAAGACGATGTACCAGAGCAGTCCGGCGGAGTAGTCAATGTCGTGGGGCATCGCGCGATGGGAAAACAGGTTTTCGCTCCGCTGGCGAGCGCCGTTCCGCTGGCGGGAGTTCCGCGGAATCCCCGCCTGCCTCGCGCCACCTCAATGTTGCACCACGATCCGCAGGAAACGATGCGGATGGAGCGGATCGTTCATCAGGTAAAGATCGCGCACTTCAGCACTCCGAATCATTCCCGTTTCCGTCTCGCTCACGGGAACGCCCGTCACGAGCGGAGCCGTGGTCCCGCCATTCGCGCACCGCGCGAGATCGATCCACGTTCCCTCGAGCGAATCGGTCCCTTGCATGGTGAGCGTGACATCGGTAGCTGCGGTGTTGCGGGTGAAAGTCAGCGCAAGCCGCCCGCCGAGAATGCTCATGCCCGGCGCGGTGCCCGGCGCTCCCGGCGCATTTCCGAGCGCGTATTCCACGAGGTTCACGCGGCCCTTGTGGAAAGGATCGGCCAGGTCGCCCGAGAACGACGCGTCTGCCAGTTGCGCCGCCGTGAAATGCTGCGCGCGCCATCTTCCAATCGACGTGCTTTTCATGGCTAGAACGAAGGGAATGCGTTCTGCACCAATTGGAAGAACTGCGCCTCGAACCACCGGCCGGAGACCGGCGCATTCGGCAAGGCTCCGGTGAGACTGTTCCCATTCAATGAATTGCCGTGGTAGGTCGGATCGCACATCCGATCAAACCCATGACCCTCGGGATTCTCCGGGCCGGTCGGGATCAATGAGCTGGAGCCATCGGACTCACCGGGAGGCTTTACCCACACAAAGGCGTGGTAGTCCGGAGCCGGATTCGCAACGGGCCTTGCGCCAATGCCAGCCCCATTCTGGTTGGCCCAATTTCCCTTGTGAATGCGCCTGTCAATGGTCGTCCCCCGCACAAATTCTTTGAGATTCGTAGATGTGCCCGGCCCGGCCGTGCGGTTCGCGCCGCCCCACCCGTTTCGCGAAGTGTCGCATAGCAAACCTACGCTGGCGGGATAAGCATCGCTTCCAGTGGTGAGCGCTTTGCGCAAGGCCGCGGCATAGCCCTGCTCGTCAATGTAATCGTTCCAGTCATACCATCCCTGTAGTGAGCGAACCGGCTGTCCTTGGATCATCTGGCCGGCAGTCATGTGCGGTTCGACGAACGCGTTATAGTTCGCAGTGTTGCTAATAAAGCCATCCACCTTGCCATTGCCTCCCGGGATGCCCGTTCCCACCCGCTTGAGGAGTTCGACGAAGGGCTTGAAATTTGCCGGCCACCCCATCCAGCCGGCATGTCCCACATCGACATAGGCGTAGGTGTTGCTGATCGAGCGCAGCGTGCCCACGGCGTACTGGATGCCCTCGACATACGCGCCGCTCGCCTTGGCTTCCGCCACCTTCGGAAAGCCCGTGTTCACGATCAGGTTCGGCAGCGAGTCCGGCTCGATGACAAACACAATCCGCAAGCTTCCATATTTTGCCTGCCGGATCGTGCTGAAGATCACATCGATGTATTCCGTCTTATAACGGCTGAGGCCACTCTGGGCGATCAGCAGCTCCCCGTTGGACGCGAGCGCAGCACCATCCCGATTAGGCAAATTATAGATGACAAGGCCAATCGCATTAGCACCCTGCGCCAGCGCCTGATCCAAGTGACCCGCCAGACTGCGCGGGTGCCCCTTCGTTCCATTGACGGCAGCAATGCTGTCCAACCAGACGAAGGTTGGATAGCCCGCCACCTTCCTCATCTGCTGGCCCAAGGCGCCACCTTGGCGGTCAGCCGCCGCATTTACC
>JANXZI010000391.1 GCA_025355595.1 Spartobacteria bacterium | reverse complement strand
TGCCGTCGGTGGCTATTTTTTCGCCTGCCGCAGCTGGCCGATGCAGTAGATCGCCTTGGCAGTGCGGACGAAGATCTGGCCGTTGCTGAGGGCGGGGGATGCGTAGGTGGGTTCGCCGAGATCGTTCGTGGCGACGGTGGTGAATTTTTCCGAGGGCTTCACGACGCGGCAGACGCCGGCGTCGTTCATGAAATAGAGAAGACCGGCGGCGCTGACGATGCTCGCGTGGCTGCGGCCAAACTTTTCATTCCACACGATGTCGCCCGTCTTCGCGTCGAAGGCGTGTGCAACGCCGCGGTCATCGGCGACGAGGAAGTGATCGCCCTCGATGATGGGCGAGGGGACGTAGCTCACGCCGGCGCCGTTGTGGTGATGCCAGACGACGTGCGTGCTGGTGACGTTGCCGTTGCCGTCGGGCTTGATGGCCATGATGTGATGATCGGGGAAGCCGCCGGTGATGTAGAAGAGGCCCGTCTTTTCCGAATAGACGGGCGAAGCGACGAACTGATCGGTGGGGCCGTCCACGATCCAAAGCTGCTTGCCGGTGTCCGGGTCGTAGCTGGCGATGCACTTGCTCCCGCTGAGGACCATCTGCGTGCGTCCCGCGGCGGTGCGGATGATCGGCGTGCAGTAGCTGCGCGTGTGGTTTGGGCGCTCGATGCGCCAGAGCTGGCGACCATCGGTGCGGGAGAGCGCGACGATGTAGCCGGGGCCATCGTGGTCGCAGTTCACGATGACTTTGTCCTGGTACGGGATCGGCGTGCTGCAAAAGCCGTGGACGCTGCTGAAGATGCCAGGGCGCTTTTGCCAGAGCTGTTTTCCATCGAGCGTGTAGGCGGAGACGACGACATCATGGCCGTCGAGGAAGGTGCAGAAGACGCGCTCGCCGTCGCACGCGGGCGTGGACGAGGCGTGGCTGTTTTCCTTGTGGACGTGCTCGGCGGGAGCCTTCACGACGGTCTGTTTCCAGAGCACGCGGCCGCTCGTGCGGTCGAGGCAGAAAAGGATGCGCTCGCCGGTGTCTGGGAGTGCGGCGACGGTGAAGACTTTTCCTCCGAAGACGATCGGCGAGGCGTGGCCTTCACCGGGGAGTTCGGTGCGCCATGCGACGTTGTCGCTCTTGCTCCATCTCGTCGGAAATGCGGTCTCGGTGCTGCGCCCGTCGTTGCGCGGGCCGCGCCATTGCGGCCAGTCCTCGGCGATGGCGAAGCGGGTTGCGAGCACGAGGAGGAATGTGAGTCGGGTGAGCATGGTGGGAGAGTCGGTGCGGATGCGGGTGGAACAAGCCTGCGGGGACGACAGTTCTTAGTTCGCGCCGACGTCTGCGAATTCTGCTTTGCGGACGAGGCGTCGCAGTGTGCCGTGCGAGAGCAATGCCAGCAGAACTGTCCGAAATCATCCGTTCCGAAATCACCGCGCGCGGCGCGATGCCGTTCCGGCGCTTCATGGAACGGGCGCTGTATCACGCGGAGTTCGGCTACTATGCGTCGGGTCGCGCGCGCATCGGGCGGCACGGGGATTTTTTCACGAATGTGAGCGTGGGGCCACTGTTCGGGCGACTGCTCGCGCGGCAGATTGCGGAAATGTGGCGGGTGCTCGATGAGCCTGCGGAGTTCACGATCATCGAGCAGGGAGCGCACGGCGGTGAGCTCGCGGCCGATGTGCTTGGTGGCTTGCGTGAAATTTTTCCAGCGTGCAGCGAGAACGCGTGTTACCGGATCGTGGAGCCATTTCCGAAGCTCGAAGCACGGCAGCGGGAGCGCCTCGGCACATTCGCTGGCAAGGTGGGATGGTCGCGTGGATTGGAGGAAGTTCGCGTCGAAATCGGCGTGCATATTTCCAATGAGCTTCCGGATGCGTTCCCCGTGCATCTCGTGAAATGGGTGTGCGGCAAATGGCGTGAGCAAATGGTGGCGCGTCAGGGCGGTCGTTTCGTTTTTTCCGACGGGCCGCCCGTCGCGGACGAATTGGGCGAAGCGTGCGCGCGGATTCCGGCACCGCTGCCGGAGGGCTATGTGACGGAGGTGAATCTCGCGGCTGGCGTGTGGATTCGCGAAGTCTCGGCAACGATGCGGTGCGGTTTCGTGCTCGCGGTGGACTACGGTTTTCCCCGGCACGAGTACTACGCACCGACACGCACGGCGGGTACGCTCTCGGCGTACGCGGGCCACCGCCGCGAGCCGGATGTGCTCACGCGGCCCGGCGAGATCGATCTCACGGCGCACGTTGAGTTCGACAGTCTCATCGAGTCCGCTGCATCTGCCAGCCTGGGACTTGAGGGCTTCACGGATCAGCACCACTTCATGGTTGGCCTCGGCATGGAGCATTTCGCGGAGGGCGCGAATGCCGCAGAGCGGCGCGCATTTCAGACACTCATGCACCCGCAGTTCATGGGGACGGCGTTCAAGGCTGTGGCCTTTTCAAAAGGTGTCACGCCCGCGAGTCAACTCGGAGGATTTCGTTTTGCGCGAAATGCGGCGGCAGTTTGAAAAAGGCGGCCTGCCTATTTCAGAGCCGCGGGAGACTGCTTGGCCGACGGCGTGAGCGTGTTGAAGCGGGACTCGCGTTTCACCCGTGAGATCAGTTCCTCCTCGTCACGCAGGAGTTTCCGACCCTGCGCGAGTGCGAGAAATTTCTCAGCGCGTTCCGAATCGCCGGACGCCTGGAGGAAGATGCCGAAGTACAATGCAGGTTCGAGCTGGTGCAGTTCGGGCTCGGAAAATTTTCCGAGCGTCTCCTTTGCATCGAAGACCCTGCCTTGGAAAAAGAGAGACAGGGCGTAGGTCACCGCGCGGTTGATGTCGTCCGGCGCCTCCTTGAAAAAATCAGCGGCAAGCTGGTTCGTCGCACTTTCGTCCGCGCGGCGGAGCAGCGCGAGACGGATGAAATTGTTCCGCGCGATCGGACTCCGCGGGCGTGCCTTCACCATGAGCAGGCTCAGGCGGTGCAGCTCGCCGGAATCGCCGGATTTGCTCGCGATGGCCCAGAGCGCGTCCAGCACCCAGAGCGGCGTGCGCTCATCGGTGGAGAGCTTGCGGAGCGCGAGTTCCATCCGCTCATCCCAGTGCCAGGATTGCGCGAGCCTCACCAGCGCGGCGAGGCGATCGGGAATGCCCTGGCACTCCTTGATCGCACGATCCCAAGTGGTGCCCGCCGCGACGACGGTCCCGGAATTTTCCTGCGCGCGGGAGAGGTGTGCGAGGCGGACATGCTCGTAGTCCTTCCACACCGCCTTCTCCACCAGCGCGTTCAACTTTGGCCAGTCGTGGTCGCGTCCGAATGCATCCGCAATGGCGAGGCATACGGGTGGCTGCGAGACGAGCGCCGGCGGGAGCGCGGGTGCCCAGTCGGAGACGAGGAGGGGCAGGCCATTTTGATTCATCCAGTGGAGGAGCGCGGCCAGTTGGTCCGGATCCGTGAGCGAAGCATCGCGAAGTTGCTCGAGGTACTGCGGGGCGTCCGGCGCATCCTGCGCCCGCAGGACGGACAGATGGCCCAGACGATCCGTGAAAGTCGCGCCGGGCGTCGCGAGCAGATCGTCGGTGAATTTGCGCGCGAGGGGAAATTCCTGGCGGTTCACGGCGTCCTCGATCAGCGCGCGGAGAACGGCGGGCCGGTGCCGCGGGATCTCGCTGAGCGATGCGAGCGCCTTCGCCGCGGGTGCGCGGATTTTTTCCGAATGTGAGAGCACTTGGATCAACGCGAGCTTCATGCGGAAATCCTCGGAGGCTGGCGCGAGGCGGAGGGCTTCGATCCAATGCGATTCGGCCTTCTCCGAGTCCCCGCGCGCCATCGCGATCTGTGCAGAGAGTTCGTGAAAATCCGCGATGTTCCGGTCTGCGGGTTTCAGGAGCGACAGAGCGGCATGGGCTTGATCGATCGCGCCGATCTTCAGCGTGTCGCGCGCCCATGCGATTGCATTTTCCGGATCGCCCGGCAGGACCAGATTCAGCCGGGCACGCCACGGGATCGCGTCAGGTGAGCCCTGCACCTCGTGGGATTTTGCGATGATCCGGTTGGCCTCGGCGTCGAATGGATCGAATTCGAGCGCCTTGGTGCCGTCGAGGATCGCATGCGCGTAGTCCTTCCGCTCAAATGCCTGTGCAGCCCGGCGCGCATGGATGTTTTTCGACCACTCGCGATAGGTATGCCGCAGCGGCTTCCGCGCGAGAAATCCCGCGCCAGCCAGCGCGGCGACGCTCGCGAGCAGCCAGATTTTCCAAGTGCGAAACCACGGACGTGGGGCTTCCTCCGGCAGTGCGTCAGGCGGAGGCGTGCGCACAAAGATGAGGCGCCTGGCGTGGCATGCGTCGCAACAGTTTGCGGTCGAGTTGCGCCGCGATGCCTCGTCGTACACGGCCCCGCAGTCGGGGCACTGGCCGTGGCTGCGCAGCGGCGGTTGCGGTGGTGAATCGGCCATCAAAAAATTTCTGTTTGGACGCTGGTGGCAGGGTAATCGCTCAGACGCGGGCTTTCAGAGGCGGGCGATTTTGCATCGCATCAAAGCGCGCGCAGGACACCGCACAGCGCGGCGATCTGCTGCTGCGTGTGCCGCGCGGAAATGGTGATGCGCAATCGCGCGGCATCGCGCGGCACAGTGGGATGCCGGATGGCCGGGACGTAAAATCCGCGTTCCGCGAGACGGTCGGCCGCTTCGAGGGCGCGGCCATTATCGCCGAGGATCAGCGGGATGATGGCGCTCTGAATCCTCCTGCCGTCGGAAAAAAGCTGCGGCATCTCCCCGCCGAAGCAGCCGAGGTTTTCCCAGAGCTGTTCGCGGCGTTTCTCGCCGGCTTCGCTCTCCATGAATTCGATCGCGGCGCACGCGGCGGCGGCGAGCGAGGGCGGTGGAGCGGTGGAGTAGATGAAGCTGCGCGCGCGGTTCACGAGCAGTTCGATGAGTCGCCGCGAGCCCGCGACGTAGCCGCCGGCGACGCCGAGCGCCTTGCTGAGCGTGCCCATCTGGATGTCCACCTCCCCCTCGAGCCGCAGCGCATCCGCGAGGCCGCGGCCGTTGCGCCCGAGGACGCCGACGGCGTGCGCCTCGTCCACGAGCAGCATCGCGCCGAAACGGTTTTTCAGCGCGACGATCTCGGTGAGCGGCGCGCGGTCGCCATCCATGCTGAACACGGCCTCGGTGACGATGATCACGCGCGCGTCAGGATGATTTTCCGCGGCCCATTCGAGATGGCTTTCGAGTCTGCCGAGATGGTTGTGCGGAAAGACGCGCACCGTCGCGCGGCTGAGGCGTGCGCCGTCAATCAGCGACGCATGGCTGAGCTTGTCCAAAATGATCACATCATCCTCGCCGCACAGCGCGCCGAGCGTGCCGAGCGCGGTGGCGTAGCCGCTGGAGAAGGCGAGCGCGGCCTCGGTGCCCTTGAATCGCGCGATGGCCTCCTCGAGCTGCGCGTGCGGCGCGAGACTGCCGGAGATGAGCCGCGCCGCGCCGCTGCCCACGCCGTAGCGATCGATCGCGGCCTTGGCGGCTTCCTTCAGCGCGGGCTCGGTCGCGAGGCCGAGATAGTCGTTCGAGGCAAAGCTGATCAGACTTTTCCCGCCCTCCTCGATCTCGGGCTGCTGCGGCGTGTCGAAGGTGCGCAGCCGACGCAGCAGCGAGCGCGAGCGCAGGTCCGCAAGCTGTTCCTCGATGCTCGCGGCCATCCGTGGTCAGTTGCCGCCTGCGGGCGTGTTCTTCATCTGGTGGAAGCCCCAGTTGAACATGCGGTAGCTGTCCTCCCAGATGTTCTCGCGATTGCGATCGCCGAGCACCACGCAGATGAGATGCCTGCCGCCATCCGCGGCGCTCGACACGAGACAGTGGCCGGCCGGCCCCGTGTAGCCCGTCTTCATGCCGTTGCAGATGCCGAGGTATTTCAGGAGCTTGTTCGTGTTCTCGAAAATGTCCGTCCGGCCATCGGGATACTGCCAGGTAATCGTCTTCTGGTTCACGATGCCGCGGAGGATGCGGCTGCGATAGACAAAGAGCGCGAGCCGCGCCATGTCGCGCGCGGTGGAGTGCTGACCCGCCGCGTTGAGACCGTTCGGGTTCACAAAATTGGATTGCTTCATCCCGATCTCGCGGGCCTTCGCATTCATCTTGTCGGCAAATGCCTCGATGCTGCCGGCGTTGTCGCGCGCGAGGCAGCGGGCCACGTCATTCATGCTTTTGATGAGGAGGATTCTCAGCAGATCGTAGCGGCGGTAAGTCTCGCCGCCCTTGAGCCCGAGCTTCGTCGGCTCGCACATGCCGTCCACTTTTTCGACACGCACCTTCGCGGAAAGATCGCCCGCCTCGGCGATGATGAGCGCCGTGAGCAGCTTCTGCGTGCTCGCGACGGCGCGGATCTGGTCCGCGTTTTTTTCGTAGAGCACGCGCCCCGTCGAGGCGTCGCACAGGATCACGGCCTCGGCGATGATGTCGGGGAAGACGCTCGGATCGCGGTCGTCCATCGGAAACGGACGGGCAACTCCGGGCGACTCCGGTTTCGACGGCGATGATTTTTTCGACAGTGTCTTCTTCGTCGCCGCCGAAGCGGGCGCGAGGAGCAGTGCGAGTGAAAAAAGGAACGCGGTGAATCGGCTCATGAAGTGGTTCTTTCGCACCGTAGCGTCGGGAATCGGCGGTGCAAGCCGCACCGCTTGCCGCTGCAATTTTCGCGTGAAGACCGACGGGCGCGACGCCACCATGCTGTGCCAGCTTTTAACCCGCGCGCCACGTCCCGCTTCACCGACCGAATACGTCACGATGTGCTGGCCCGCCGAAAGGCCAAAGAGAGGTCATGCACGGATAAGAGTATGGAAGCTGAAGAGCCAGTCAGCTCAATCCACCGAAGCGGGAGCGCCCTAGGGAACACACAAACCCCAAACCCAGAATCACCGATGTAGAAAATTTCGAGTCAAACCCACATTCACCCGTTGACAGTTCCCATAAGGGTTAGGCTCTTTCTTCATTTGTCTTTTTTCTTAGCTTCCCGAGCACGAAAAAAAATCCCGCTATACCCGCAAAAACGATCACGACGCACATCTGATACAACGGCGGCATAAGCGCTTTCCACGGATCGGCAGGCGCACTGCTAAAAAACGCGCGGTAAACCCCCTGCAGACCCAGAAACGCGCAGACTGCGGTGCCGACAAACACTATCCACCCTTCTCGCTGATGGCTTCGGAAGCTCGCAGCGAGTCCCGCACACAACCCATATGGAACGGCCATAATTATGGCGACGCTGAAAAAACTCGCACCACCGCCCAGCTTGGCGAAGAGAACTAGAATTGCGGCAGCGAAGCTTAGGGTGACCGTGGCGTATGTGAGCGACTTTGGCATTATTGGCCTAACATCTTATTGAGCCGACCGTCGGCTCGGGTTTCCTCGGTCTATTGTTGGGGGGCGACCTCATGCGGGGGGAGGCTATGGCGGGGGATTTCAGTGTCAAAGCGAAATTTACCAGGGGCGGGCGGGGGGTTGGAGTTGGTTTTTTCCGCGGGGGCGTGCCGAAACGTGATAGGCCGAGAGGGAGGCGGAAGCGGGGACGGGTGTTGGGAGGTTTGGCGGGGGCTTCGGTCTTTTGAGTTGGCTGGCGAAGATTCAGACGGGGTGGACGGGGTTCCGGGGTGGGCTTCGGAAGGTTCCGACTGGCACCTGACGTTTTCAGGGTGGGCTTCGCCATGTTGCGACGGGCATCCGAGATTTGTCGGGTGGGCTTCGCCACGTGGCGACGGGCACCTGAGATTTGTCGGGTGGGCTTCGCCACGTGGCGATGGGCACTTGAGATTTGTCGGGCGGGCTTCGCCACGTGGCGACGGGCACCCGAGATTTGTGGGGTG
>JANXZI010000390.1 GCA_025355595.1 Spartobacteria bacterium | reverse complement strand
AATCGCGATGCCGGGGATGCCGGCGCGGATGCGCGCGATGAGATGCTCGATGTGCTCGCTGCTCGTCTCGCGCTTCATCACCTCGAGCATGCGCGGGTGGATGTGCTGCAGCGGCATGTCCACGTAGCGCGCGACGTGTTTCGTCTGCGCGATGCACGCGATGAGTTCGTCGCTCCAATGCGCCGGGTGCGTGTAGAGCAGGCGAATCCAGAACTCGCCCGGGATCTTGTCCAGCTCCTGCAGCAGATGCACGAGCGTGATGCCGCGCGACGGGTCCACCTTCTGCCGCGGCCCCGCCTTTTCCTCCCACAAATCCATGCCGTAATACGTCGTGTCCTGGCTGATTAAATTGATCTCCTTCACGCCCTCCGCGACGAGCCCGCGCACCTCCGCGACGACGCTCTCGATGGTGCGCGAACGATGCCGCCCGCGCATCTGCGGGATGACGCAGAAGCTGCACGGGTGATTGCAGCCCTCGGCGATTTTCGTGTACGCCGTGTGCGCCGGAGTGAGACGCACGCGCGGGGTGTCCCAGTCGGGAATGTAGGTCGGCTTGCGCGAAACGAGGTTCAGCGGCTGCCACTCCTCGTCGAGGAGCACGTTCGCGTTTGTGACTGGTGACTGGTGACTGGTGACTGGTGCGCCGCTCTTTTTCTGAGCACTTCGCGCGAGCACCTGCTCGATGATCCCGCCGACGTCCTTCACTTGATCCAGCCCGATGAACGCATCCACCTCGCCCTTGAATTCGCCCGCGAGATCATTGCTGAAGCGCTGGCTCATGCACCCCGCGACGATCAGCTTTTGTCCGGCGCGCTTCCGCTTCAGCCCCTTCGCCTCGTGCGCTTCGAGGATCGCCTCGATGCTCTCCTCCTTCGCGGAATCAATGAACGCGCAAGTGTTCACAATGAGCACGTCGGCCTGATCCGCGTCGTTCGTGATCTGCATCCCGTGCGCGAGCACGTCGCCGAGCATGATTTCCGCATCCACGAGATTCTTCGCGCAGCCGAGTGAGATCATCCCGACCTTCGGGATGTGGCGGACCGCCTTCGGGGCGGGTGAGATCTTGGAGTGCGTGATCATGGAAATGGGCGGGCATCATACACGTCGGGTGCGTTTGCGCCAGTGGCGCGGCGAAATCGCACCGGCTGGAATCCATCGCTTGCGGGCCGCGTGTCGCTTGTTGCATCCGGCGGCGGGGTCGCTACAGTCCGCGCTCAGTTTTCCATGAAATCACTCGTATCTGTTTTGGCGGTCATTTGGATTGGGCTCTCGCAGTTAATTGCGCAGGCACCGCCCAGCGCACGTCTGCCCGTGCCTGCACCCGCGGCCCCGGCGGCAGTAGCGCCGGACGGTGCGGTGACTCGCCTCCCGGCTGGTGAGGCGGCGAGAACCCCGAAGCCCGGCACGGGCTACGTCCCTCCGGCGGCGGCACCGGCGAAGCCCGAGATGACGCTGCTCACGCTCGTGGAATCCGGCGGGTGGGCGATGATCCCGCTCGGTGTGATGAGCGTGCTGACGGTGATGCTCGTGCTCGTCTTCCTCGCGACTCTGCGGCGCTCGGCCATCCTCACGACGCACTACATGAACACGGCGGATGTGCTTTTGAAAAAGCGCGACTACCTCGGGCTGCTGGCCATCTCCAGCCGGCACAGCGAGGCGGTGGCGCGCGTCGTGCAGCGCACGCTGGATTTTGCGACGAAGAATCCCGGCGCAAATTTCGACGTGGTGAAAAGCATCGCGGAGGCCGAGGCGAGCGCGCAGGCGGCTTCCTTCCAGCATCGCGTGACGTATCTCGCGGACATCGGCACGCTGTCGCCGATGGTCGGGCTTTTCGGCACGGTCTGGGGAATCATCGAGGCCTTCGGTGAACTCGGGAGCGAGAAGATGTCGGCCAAGCGCGACGTGCTGATCGCGTCAGGTGTTTCCAAGGCGCTCATCGCGACCGGCACCGGGCTGATTATCGGCATCACGGCCTTCATTTTTTACGCGCTTTTCCGGAACAAGGTGCAGCGGCTCATCTCGGATCTCGAGGTCGCGGGGTCGCATGTCGTCGGGCTCATCGCGCTGAACTACAAGCGCCGCGAACCCTCGCGCGCCGCTCTGGATGAGGAGATTTAACCGCACGCACTGATGAAACTCCGCAGGCGCGCAGAGCCGCTGGTGATGGGATTCCAGATCGCCCCGATGGTGGACGTGCTGCTCGTGCTGCTGTG
>JANXZI010000330.1 GCA_025355595.1 Spartobacteria bacterium | reverse complement strand
CGTCGCCAACGCCGAGACGATCAACGGCATCCCCGCCATCATCGCGAATCTCGGCGTACTCGACGCCGACGCCGCCGTCGCCCTCGCCGAAGCGCTGAAAGGCAGCTTCCCCGGCGTCGTCATCCTCGGCACCGAAGCCGGTGGAGCCGTCGCGCTCATCGCGAGCGTCGGCAAGGAACATCAGGCCAAGGTGCAGGCCGGAAAAATCATCCAGACCATCGCCCCGATCATCGGCGGCAAAGGCGGCGGCAAACCCGACTTCGCCCGCGGCGGTGGCAAGGATGCCAGCAAGCTCGGCGAGGCGCTCGCGAAGGCGAAGGCGCTGCTCGGCTGATTTCACATCGCAGGCAAGAGCCTGCCGATGGGCTGGAACGCGCGCCTCTTTCCTGCGCGCGACCCGCCGCCTACTCGACCTTGAAAAGAATCGAAGCCGTCTTGCCCTCGGCGACGACACTGAGGAGGTAGGTGCCCGCGGCGAGCTTCTGCTTGTCCATCGTGCCGGCGAGCGTGCCTTTGTTCGTGCCCTGGAGCAGGATGATCGCGGGCTGGCCACCGGCGGCGGGGGTGCCTTTGTCGTCGGTCTTGTTGACGTTGAGGATGATCAGGCCTTCCGCCTTTGCGGAGACTTCGATGGCTGCGTCGTTCTTCACGGGGTTGGCCACTTTGGCAAAGGGCTCGCCCTTTTTGTAAGTCGCAGCCTGGCCGCCGAGGCTCACGCCGAAAGGCAGCGAGCCGTCGTCCTGTGCGCTGACAGTGGCGGTGGTGACGATGGAAAGAAACGCGAGGAGGAGTGTTTTCATAGAGCGGGATTTTGTGCATTTTTTCGACGGCGCGACAAGACGGATTGCACCGCCGCGCGCCGCTGCTAGACGGGCGGGCGCATGAGAACACACCTCCGCACCTCAACCCGCACTTTCAGCATGGCCGCCCCACTCGCGCTCGGTCTCCATCCTCTTGCTTCCTCCGCTCATCCCGGTGGCTCGGGCGTCTCGCCCGACGCGGGACTCGCGGAACTGATGGCGGGCAATGCGCGGTGTGCGAGAGGCCGCGTGACGTTCGTGAAGTAGCCCGATAGCTGAGCGCATGGTTCCCAGGCACGCCGCCATCCTTCGCCGGTATCGGCTCGTGCTCGGCGTATTCATCGCCGCGCTCGTGCTCAGCGGCCTCACGGCCTTCCCGCTGCTGTATGAACTCGAGTTGCTCGCGCGCTTTCTCGGCATCGCGCCCGACGCCGCGCCCGCATCGCTCGGCGGACTGCAATTCTGGATCGCCACCGTGCGCGACGGCCTGCGCGATGTGCATGCGCACCACCCGTGGCTCGCCTACGGCACCGACTGGCTCGCCTTCGCACACCTCATCATCGCGCTGTTCTTCATCGGCCCGTGGCGCGAGCCCGTGGCGAATGCGTGGGTGTTGAAAGTCGGCCTCTGCGCGTGCGCGGCGGTAATCCTCCTCGCGATGATCTGCGGCCCCATCCGCGGCATCCCATTTTATTGGCGGCTCATTGATTCCAGCTTCGGCGTGATCGGCGCGCTGCCGCTGCTCTATTGCCTGAAGCTCACTGCAAAGCTCCGCACCTAATCCGCGATGGACCGTTGGCGTGCGCAGCACAGGGGCGGCCCGGCTCAGTAATTTTGCATCCGCACTGGCGGCCCTGCGCAAACCGCGCTAGCTATGCGCCCCATTTTTCCCATGACCCGAGTCTCCGACCTGCACGTACTCACGAACACGGCGCTCCCTTCCCCGAAGGAAATGAGCGCGGAGATTCCGCGCAGCGATGCGCACGCGGCATTTGTGAGCAAGGCGCGCGCAGAAATCGCGGCGACAATCTCGGGCCACGACCCGCGCTTCCTGCTCATCGTCGGCCCGTGCTCGATCCACGACCTAAAGGGCGGGCACGAATACGCCGAGCGTCTGGCGAAACTCGCCGCCGAGGTGCGCGACCGCGTGCTCATCGTGATGCGCGTCTATTTTGAAAAGCCGCGCACGACCGTCGGCTGGAAGGGGCTCATCATGGATCCGCACCTCGACGGGACGAACGACATTCCGTCGGGCCTCCGCATCGGGCGCAAATTTCTGCGCGACGTGCTCGACCTCGGTCTGCCGACCGCGACGGAAATGCTCGACCCGATCACGCCGCAATACATCGCCGACCTCACCTGCTGGACCGCCATCGGCGCGCGCACCACGGAAAGCCAGACGCACCGCCAGATGGCGAGCGGCCTCTCGATGCCCGTCGGCTTCAAGAATACGACCAGCGGCGCGGTGCAGCCGGCCGTCAACGCCATCAAGGCCGCAATCCAGTCCCAGACTTTTCTCGGCATTGATGAGAGCGGGCGCGCCAGTGTGGTGACCACGACGGGCAATCCCGACTGCCATGTGATCCTCCGCGGCGGCGACGACTCGCCTAATCACGACGCGGGATCGGTGGCAAAAGCGCTCGCGGCTTTGCAAAAGAACGGCCTGTCGGCGACCGTGATGGTGGACGCGAGCCACGCAAATTGCGCGAAGGAATGCGAGCGGATGCCCGCGACCTTCCGCGAAATCCTCGCGCAACGCGCGGGCAACCGCAGCGTGATCGGAGCGATGCTCGAGAGCAACCTGGTGGCCGGTGCGCAATCGCTCGGCAAGGATCGCAGCGCGCTCGTTTACGGACAATCGATCACCGACCAGTGCATTGGTTGGGCGACGACCGAGACCCTCGTGCGCGAGGCCGCTGCGCTGACGTAGAAACGCTTGTCAAAGCGCGGGCACTTTTCCTCACCGCAGCCCGTAAGCCTGCACCGCCGTTTTTCCAAACAGCCACTCCTGCTCGTCCGCTGAAAGTCCCGCGGAAAATTTCTGCACAACCTCCACCCAGCGCGCATAGCCCGACGCCGCGAGACACACCGGCCAGTCGGTGCCGAACATCAGCCGCTTCGGGCCGAACTCCTCGAGCACGACATCAAAAAACGGGCGCAGTTGCTCCTCGCTCCACGTCTTCCAAGCCGCCTCCGTGACCATGCCGGAGACCTTGCAATACACGTTCGGACGCCGCGCGAGTTCGCGGATTTTTTTGCGCCACGGATCGAGCGCGCCGTCCTTGATCCGCGGCTTCGCAATGTGATCCAGCACGAAGACCTGCTTCGGATGCCGATCCACAAATTCAATGGAGGCTGCAAGCTGCCGCTCGAAAATGAGGATGTCATACACAAGCCCGAACTCGTGCAGCGCCGAGACACCGCGGTTGAAGTCCGCGCCGAGGATGAAGCGGTCATCCGGCTCGTCCTGCACGACGTGGCGCACCGCGCGCAGCTTCGGGTCCGCCGCAAATTTTGCGATCACTTCGCGCACGCCCGCATCCGCCAGCGGCACCCAGCCGACGACGGCCTTGATGAAATCATTCCCGTTCGCAAGCGACAGCAGCCAATCCGTCTCGGCGAGCGTCTGCCGCGCCTGCACGGACACGACGCCATCGATCCCCGCCGCGGCAATCTCCGCCTTCAGATGCTCCGGCAAAAAATCCCGCCGCAGCGCGGCCATCGAGTCGCCGATCCACGGATACTCCTCCGCGCTGTAGCTCCAAAAGTGGTGGTGGGAATCAATCTTCATTCACGGCGCATGACGACGGAGAACGGGAGCACCCGCAAGCGGAGAGAATCTGTAGCCGACGACGGAAGGACGCGGGCTAAACATGTTCTCTCTCGCGGGAGAATGCCCGCCTCCTTCCGTCGGCGGCTACATTTGTGCGCAGTTCTGGGGAGCTACGCTGCGGCTCATACGAGAATCCCCTTCACCACTTTTCCATGCACATCCGTGAGCCGGTAGTCGCGGCCTTGGAAGCGGTAGGTGAGCCTCTCGTGATCGAAGCCGAGCAGGTGCAGGATTGTCGCCTGGAGATCGTGGACGTGGACTTTGTTCTCGATGACAGAGAAGCCGAGTTCGTCCGTCTCGCCGTAGGTGATGCCGTGCTTT
>JANXZI010000233.1 GCA_025355595.1 Spartobacteria bacterium | reverse complement strand
TTCGAGAGCGAACTCGCGCGCATGCTCGGCATCGCGCATCCCACGCTCACGCCCATCGTCGCGATCGGCCGCGCGCACCACCGCATCCCGTCCTCGCGTGCGGCGTGCCTCGCCAAGTGATCCGGCTGGCGTACGGGTTTTTGAAACCACGAATGGAAACGAATCGGCACGAATGGAGAGCCGCGCAAAAATGAGCGTGAGTTCGCTCACCCTCCGGTCGGGTGAAACGCTCGAAGTCGCCGCGTTCATACGCGACTTCTTCATTCGTGCTCCTGCGTGTCCATTCGTGGTTTTCCTGCCGCGGACGCTCCGCGCTTGCGTTGCCGCGCTCACTCCGCAGCATCGCGGCATGAACGAACAACCCACCGTCGCCGCCAAGGCGCCTGCAAAAGTCACGCTCGAAGCCGGCAAGGACTACTGGTTCTGCACCTGTGGGAAATCCGCCACGCAGCCTTTCTGCAACGGCGCGCACAAAGGATCGTCCTTTGCGCCGAAAAAATTCACCGCGGAAAAATCAGGCGACGCGTGGCTCTGCCAATGCAAGGCCACCGCGAACGCGCCCTTCTGCGACGGCACGCACAAGGGGCTCTGAACCGACTTTCGCGGCTACCGCGAGATGCCGCACTGCGAGACAAACCACGCGGGATTCAGCGGGCCGCAGCGCTCGCGGAGCTTGTCGAGTTCCGTGGCAGGGCCGTGGAGTTCAAGCCGCACCATGTCCGAGAGCGCGAGCATTTCCCCGAGTTCCGCACCGACATTGTCGAGGTGCTCGATCACGCCCTGCGCGCCGATGTACGCCTCGCGGCAATGCACCGTGTCCCCATCGAGTGTGAAATTGTACCACAGGCAGTTTTTCTCGGTCTGCGTCTTCGCGACGAACTTCGGCAGCAACGCGCGCACGGCGTCGAGCTTGCCGGCGTGGACTTTGAAATACGGGTGGATGCTGACGGCGTCGGTGGTCTGGGCCATGGCGGTGTGAGAGGTGAAATGGAAGCGCGAGTCTTGCAGGAACGCCGCACAGCGCAAGGCGAACGATGCGCAGCGCCCGCCGCAACTCAGCCTCGCGCCGACCCGCGGCGCTCACTTAGCATTCGCCGCATGAAGTCCCCCGCCCTTCCGCTTGCATTGCTCGCACTCGTGACACTCACCGCTGCATCCGCACTCGCCGCCCCCGCGCCGCAGCCCGACTTCGGCACGGTGCGCGAGGAACACATCATGATTCCGATGCGCGATGGCCAGCGCCTCTCGGCCTACGTGTTTTTTCCGAAGGGCGAAGGCAAGTGGCCCGCGATCTTCGAGCAGCGTTACGCCGACATCAGCAGCATCGGCTCACGCAAAAATGCCGCGAAGTTTGCCGAGGGCGGCTTCGTCATCGCGCTCGTGAACTACCGCGGTACGCACGAGAGCGAGGGCGTTTACCGCGGCTATCGCGCACTGCAATGGGGCGAGCTGCGCGACGGCTACGACGTGTGCGAGTGGCTCGCCGCGCAGCCGTGGTGCACTGGGAAAATCGGCACGTATGGCGGCTCGCAGGCCGGCTACGCACAGAACTATCTCGCCGTCACGCAGCCGCCGCACCTCGTGGCGCAATACATGACGGACACCGGCCTCAGCCTTTTCCACGAAGGCTACCGCATCGGCGGCGCGACGAAGCCGCAGCGGTTCATCAAGGGCGGCAGCGTCGCGCGCGACCTCAAGGACAACGACGCGCTGCTGCGCGAGTGGGACGCGCACCCGGACTACGACGCCTACTGGCGCGACGAGGACGCCTCGCTGCACTTCGACAAGATGAACCTGCCGTGCTTCACCATCGGCAGTTGGTTCGACTTCATGGTGCAGGGCAGCGTCGCGAGCTTCATCGGGCGGGACAAAAAGGGCGGCGGAAATTCGCGCGGAAAACAGCAGCTCATCCTCGGCCCGTGGCTCCACGGCGGCTATCCGAAGTCGAACAAAATCGGCGAACTCACCTTCCCCGAGACCGCACAGTTCGACGTGTACCCGCACATGACGAAGTGGTTTAACCACTTCCTCAAAGGCGAGGACAACGGCGTCGAAAGAGAAGTTCCCGTGCGCTACTACGTCATGGGTGCAGTCGGCGAAAAGGACGCGCCCGGCAACGTGTGGCGCGAGGCAAAGGACTGGCCGCCGAAGACGGAAAGCACGCCGTATTTTCTGCACGATGATGGGGAGCTCGCGCTCGCTCCACCCGTAGGCGCGAACGGGAGTTCGCGGCCGCGCTCTCCCGAGCGCGCCTACGAAAGCACGAGCGAAGCGAGCGACACAGCCCGGAACACAGGCTTCCAGCCTGTGCGGCCCGCGGGCTTCCAGCCTGCGGCGAAAGGTACTACCAGCTACGCCAGCGACCCGCGCCACCCGATGAGCCTGCCCTACACCGGCTTCCCCGGCGCGAAGGATGCGCGTGCCTTCGAGGAGCAGAGCGAAGTGCGCTCCTGGACGACGAGCATGCTCGCCGCGCCCGTCGAGTGGACCGGCGAAGTCACCGCCGAAGTGTGGGTCAGTTCCACCGCGAAGGACACCGACTTCATCCTGCGCGTGAGCGACGTGTATCCCGACGGGCGCAGCATCCTGCTCATGGACTACCCGCAGCGCGCCCGCTACCGCGACGGCTTCGAGCGCCAGCATCTGCTCACCCCCGGCGAACCCGCCAAGCTCGCGTGGCACATCGGCTTCACGAGCATCATTTTCAACCAGGGCCACCGCATCCGAGTCACCATCGCCAGCACCGGCGCGCCATTTTACGAGCCAAACAACCAGACCGGCGGCAAGCAGACCGTGGACTGGATGAAGACCACGCAGCCCGCGATCAACACCATCTGGCACGACTCCGCGCACCCCTCACGCATCATCGCGCCCGTGATGGCGGGAAAGTAGTCGAGAGCTTCAGCCCGCAGGAGTGTGTGCCACACGCCGAAGGGCTAAGGCGCGGGACTACTTTCCATCGTCATTTCGCCGGCTGCTTCAGGGTCTGGAGGAATGCCTCCACATCCGCGATCTCCTGCGGCTTCAGGATGAGCGCCATCGGCGGCATCGGCGAGATGCCGAGCGCTTCGTAGCCCTTCGCGAGCACCTTGTTTGGCTCCAGCAGGCTCTCGCGGAGGTATGCGGCATTTTGCCGCGCGGCGATGCCGTCGAGCGCGGGGCCGACGGTGCTGCCGACTCCGCCGAGCAGGTGGCAGTTCTTGCACGCGGCGACGGGATGATTCCAAAAAATATCCTGTCCGCGCTTCACATCGCCGGCGGCGACCTTCTCGCTCTCGTCCTCGCCGGGCAGCAACTCGCATAGCTTCACGTCGTCGTAGTACGCATCGCCGGTTCCCACGAAGAGGAGGTTGATGCTGGCCTTCGCGGATTTGCCGCTGTGGTAAATGACCTCGACCTCCTGCCACTTGGATTCGCGCGAAAGCTTGTCCGTCTGCGCGCGGTTGAGATGGTCGTTGAAGCTCGCCTCGCCCCGCATCGCGTGCGTCTTCACCCAGCCGCTCAGGCGGTAGTCGGTGTCCGGCTTCAGCGTCACCTCGGCGAAGAAACTTGTGTCGGCATTGCCGCTGTTCACCCCCCGGGCGATGCAACGCAGCGCGCGCGTGCCGCCGTGGACATTTCCCTCACCGGTGACGACCTTCCACTCCGCACCCGCGGTGGTCGCGTTCTTGTTGTAATCGCGGCGCTTCCAGCCCTCGGGGAATCCGTCCGCGCCGACCACTTCGAGTCCGGCATTCGGGAGAAGGTTCGGGCCTTCCTTGCTGGTCGCACCGTGCTTTTTGCCGAGCATTTTCGCCGCCTCGCGCAGCCACTCGTCGTTCTTCACGATGGGATCCACCGCGAGTTTGCGGACGAGCGTGGCGACGTGTGTGCTTTTCGGAAAATCGCCGAGCTTCACGAGTGCCGCGAGCCGCGTGTGCAGGTCGGGATCGCTCACGACGCCCGAGCCGAAGTAGAGCTCCTGCGAGGCCGCATCGCTGCCGAGCGCGCGGATGGCGTTGCGGCGAAGGCGAGCGTCTTTCGCAAGCAGCGCGGCCTTGTGTGTCGCGGCATCGAGCTGGCCGATGCCTTGCAGCGCCCACAGCGCGTGGATCGCTCCGTTGGCTCCGTCGTTCGCGAGCACGATCTGTTTCAGCGCGGGTGCGGCGTCGGTCTTTTTGCCATCCACGATCAACTGCTGGGCGAGCAGCCGCCAGTATTGCGTGTCGCTGTTCAGCGCTGCGACGATGTCGGCAACGGGCGCACCGGCGAGCGGCTTCGGCATCACCGCGGGCGTGTCCTTCGCGACGATGCGGTAGATGCGGCCGCGGTTGTGATCGCGCAGCGCATTCTCATGCGCGCCGCCGACACCGGTCTTCGCATCGAAGCCGCCGCGCGCGACGCTCGGCGTGGGATTGTGCTGGATGATGAAATTCTCCCAGTCCGCGACCCACACCGCGCCGTCCGGGCCGACTTCGGAATACACCGGCGAAGTCCACTCGTCGCTGCTCGCAAAAATGGGCATCGCTTCGAGCGCCTTCCAGCCTGCGCCATCGGGCTGCACGTCCATGAGGTTCACGACTTTCATCGTCGGCTCGCAGACCATCGCCTTGCCCTGGAAGCGCGCGGGGAGCTTCGATGAATAGATGAATGTGGAGCCCGCCGCCGCGGTGTAGCCGCCCCAGTGATGGCCGTTCGCATCGGTGCCCATCACGTCCACCTGCCGGTAGTTCGGCGTGATCGTGTGCGCGGTATCCACGGTGTTGATTTTCTTCGCCGTCATCGCGCGGATGCCGGGCGGCACGATGGTCGCAGGGATGCCGCCGTAGAAAATCGGCGCGCCATTCGCCGTGCCGCCGAACTGGTCGCCCGCGTCGTTCGCTCCGTGGCCCCATGAGTTGTTCGTGAACTGGTGCAGGAATTCGAGCGCCGTGCCATCTGGCTTGAA
>JANXZI010000379.1 GCA_025355595.1 Spartobacteria bacterium | reverse complement strand
CGGGCTCTCTCTCCATGCGCCCGACCATGCGCTGGTCTTCTGTGGCGACGAGAAAAGCCAGGGGCAGGCTCTGGATCGCACCCAACTGGGTCTGCCATTGAAGAAAGGCCGGGCCAGCACCTTCCCTCACGACTATGTGCGCCACGGGACGACCACGCTCTTTGCCGCGCTCAATGTCGCCGATGGCACGGTGATCGGACAGTGCCAGGCGCGCCATCGCCCTATCGAATGGATCAAGTTCCTGCGCCTGCTCGATGCGCAAACTCCCGCCGATCGCGATCTGCATCTGATCGTGGATAACTACGCCACGCACAAGCATCCCAAGCTCAAAGCGTGGCTCGAAAAGCATCCGCGCTTTCATCTGCACTTCACTCCGACGAGCGCCTCGTGGCTCAACATGGTGGAGCGTTTCTTTCGCAACCTGACCACTCAGCGTCTGCGCCGAGGAGTCTTTCGCAGCCGACCCGAGTTGCTCGAAGCCATCACCGCTTACCTTGAAAGCTACAAGACGTGTCCGACGCCGTTTGTCTGGACGGCCCCCGCCTCGGACATCCTCGCCAAGGTCAAACGCGCCCGGAGAAAACTCCATACACCT
Source organism: Spartobacteria bacterium (assembly GCA_025355595.1). Lineage (GTDB taxonomy): Bacteria > Verrucomicrobiota > Verrucomicrobiia > Chthoniobacterales > Chthoniobacteraceae > SXWH01. The sequence continues at coordinate 6,349 of JANXZI010000379.1, read as the reverse complement.
CGCTAAATGCGGCGCACTACACTAGTTTGAGAATGGCTGTGCATCGCGGGCCAAAGATGGAAGGCATCGGCCGCGGCACGCCATCGCCGAAGTGACCGCGCACGGCGTCGCGCACCATCCCGCGCCATTCCCCGACCGTCTCACTCTGCGTGGCAATGCCGTGCCCGAGAGCGGTGGCGCAAGCGGGTGCTTGAATTGCCTCGCACATTGACCCAGTCACACCATTGAATAGGATGCTGCCATGCGACTCAAATTTCTGTTTCCGGTGCTTATTTCCATCCTGCTCACGGTCGTGGAGACAGCGCGGGGACAAGCAGTTATCGATTTGGCAGAAGCCAAAGTTCCTCAGGAAGTTATTAAATTGCAATTTCATGTGGCGCTAAAAGACGAAACCATGATCGAAGGCAAGGAGGCGCTGTTGGAGCGTGTCGCATTGGCCAATAAAATCTACGGGAATACGCGTCTTTGCTTTGAAATAGGCGAGGTCTTGCCGCTGCCAACCGAAATGCTGGATTTGATTAGTCGTAACGATCGGAATTCGCTGGCCGAGAATGTTCCATCGCCGGGTAAGATGATTCAGGTTTTTCTCGTCCGCTCCGCCAGGGATGTGGACAAGCCTGATGGCTGGATTGCGGGCGTCCATTGGCAATACGGTGGAAAGCAGAAAATGCAGGAAAAGCGGCGTTTTATTATTTTGTCGTCAATGCATTCCAACGGCGAGACGCTGGCCCATGAACTTGGACATTGGTTTGGCCTGCAGCATCAAAAGGAGGTGAGCAATCTAATGTGTGGTTCGGGATTCAGGACCGGTATTTTGCTGAGCAAAGAACAGATCAAAATCTTGCATGCCAATCGGGAAGGAGCGCTGGAAAGAAAAGAAATAGAGGCTAGGCGAGCCGCCGGGGAATAGGGGTCCGGGGAATAGGGGTCAGGTCCGGGGAATAGGGGTCAGGGAATAGGGGTCAGGCATCAATTCTTGACCATGCACTTGTTCAATCAGCCAGACTGAGGAAATGTCTGGATGGCCTCACAGTGTAGGGATTCCCGCGAGCGGCGCGGAGGCGGTCGGTGGTGTGGTGCTTTGCGCACCAGCTTTCGATGTAGGCCATGTCGAGACTTTCCGTGCCCTGCACCGCGAGCACGTCGCGCGCGTCGTTGAGTGCTTGCTCCGTCCCCAGCGCAGTTTTTGGACGATGACATCCTCGGGGGTCGGAACCCAGACGACGCGCCCGAGTTGCCGCGATGGGAGCTGCCGTTTGCGCTGGAACTGGGAAAGCACGAACGGGTCGTCGAACAACTCGAACAGCTCGACCTTGAACGGCTCGCCCTGTCGCACGACGCCCAAGATTAGCCTCCCCGATGTTAGCGTGTCGAATTGCGCCTGCCGGTCGAACTCCACGATTTGCCCGAGTCTCGCGGCGACTCGCGCGGTGATGCCGCCGATGGCAATATCCAGCACCACGTTCACGTCCTTCGTCGAACGCGGGCTGCCGTAAAGGCTGGTCGCGAAAGCGCCGGTGAGCATTGCGCTGCGCTCCCTCCTGATCGCACGCGTCCAGAACGGCGCTGGCGAGTTCTTCGACGGTCATCTATCCGGGCTTCTCAGTGACGAACCGGCCCGCATCGTGCGCGGCGGCAAGGCGGCTCAGACGCGCGCGAACTTCGCACCAGCCTTGCGCTTCATCGGATGAGAGTAGGACGATTTGCCGGGCCGGGCAACGTTTCACATCGCCAGCACTATGGTCGGAGCCGGGACTTTTTCCAGCGAGGCGGCGGTGCCGGTGACGGCGAGGAGGTTTTTGGCCTCGAATTCTTTGCACCAGCCTTTGATCTCGGTGTCGTTGAAAATTTTTCCGATCACGCGGCGGAGGAGGCCCTTGAGGCTGGCGTTTTCGAGGTCGCGCAGGCTGCGGATGGCTTCCTCCTTGTAGCGTTCGAGGAGTTCCTTGCAGCGCTCGTCGGCCTTCAGGTCGCGGTAAAGCTGCTCGACTTGCGCGACGGTCGCGCCTTCGGGCAGGCGGCGCTCCCAGAGTGCGCTGGTGAATTTGCGCCGATCGCATTCCGCACGCTCGTGCGCGGTCGCGAGCAGCAGGCTCGGACGCAGGCCGGCGATGTCGCTCGTGTCTTCGGTCTGGCCGAGGTCGGCGAGGTCGTCGCGAATCTGGTAGGCGATGCCGAGAGCTTCGCTGTAGGCGCGGAGAACATCGGCGACTTCGTCGTGCGATTCGATGCCGGCGAAGAGCGCGCCGATGCGCAGCGCGACCTCGAATGCCGGCGCGGTTTTCTTTTTGAAAATATCGAGCACCTGGAGGCTGGTGAGCGGCTCGGGCTTGCGTGCCCAGAGGAGTTCTGCGCCCTGGCCGCGGCTGAGTTCCCGCTGGCCCGCGGCGGCGACGGCGAGCATGGCGGCGCGCTGTTCGGCGCTGATGTCCGCGGCGGCGAGCAGGCGGTAGCCTTCGCCGATGAGGAGGTCGCCGACATTCAGGGCGACGGCGATGCCGTGCTCGGCGTGCAGCGTGGGCTCGCCGTAGCGCGTGGCGTCCTCGTCCTCAATGTCGTCGTGGATGAGCGAAGCCTTGTGGAAGCATTCGACGGCGACGGCGACTTTTTTCAAGTCCTCGGGCATCGCGGCATCCGTGCCGGCGAGTGCGCGCCATGCGGCGACGGCGAGGAAGGGCCGCCAGCGTTTGCCAGCGCGAGCGAGCCATTCGCGACCGATGCGCTCGGTTTCATCGGCGGGCGCACCCATGATGGCGGTGAGCGACGCGTCGGAAAACCATGCGTCCACTTCGCCGCGCAGCGAGCCGAGGTCGAGGCGGCGCGTCTTGTCGTCGGCGGTGAGGTGGATGTAGTCCCACACCCAGTCGAGATCCACGGTCGTATCAATGCAGTCGTCCTGCAGCAGCGGGACGGCGACGCCGGGAATGGCGGCGGCTTCCATGTACGGGAAGCTGCGCTCGAGCACACTCAGGCACGAGATGCCGACGATGGCCTCGATCTGCCCGGTCTGAATCAGCGACATCACGATCGCGCTGCCTTCCGCAACGAGCACCGCGTAGCCGAGACGCTCGGCTTCATTTTGCAAATCCTGGATGGAGCAGAGGCCGCACTGTTTGCACAGCAGGCCGAATTCATCGAAGGGCGCGGGGCATTTGCTCTCGACGCGCAGGCACTTGGGCATGAGCAGGAGGCGGCGCTCGAAAGGCACGGCGGCGAGCTGTTCGCGCCAAAGTTCGTTGTTGATGAGCACGCCCACGTAATCGCGGTAGATGGGCGCGATGCCGAGGTGTTGCACGACGCGGTCCGCATGCTCGGCGAGTTCGGAGACGGGGACCGGCGGAGTGGGGGAATATTCCGCGACGTAATTCCGCACCGCGTGCAGGATCTGCGTGCGCTCCTCGGGGGTCTGCGGGATGTTCTTCTTCGGCTGCCGATAGCGCGCGGGGGCGACGGGTTTCGGGAGAATGAGGGAAAGTGGGGGCACCTCGTTGCGGGGCAGTTCGGACATGGCGTGACGATAATAGCTTTCGTCAACCATCCGCAAGGGCGGAGGTTTCTTTGTTTCCGCGGAAGCACAGGCAGCATCCTCAGCGCCACCGGCATCGGTCGGCTGAGCGTCAGCCTTCGGGATTCCTAAGAGACCGCTGATTCAATCGAATGGACCGCGAAATACACGAAAGACACGAAAAGGAAACAGGATCTTCTCTCTGCTTTTCGTCACTTTCGCGCTATTCGCGGTCAAAAATTCTGCACCGAAAGTGCCCGGTTTCGGTGCCGACGATTAAATCAGCGGTTCGTTAACGTGAACCGCCTTTTGCGGGAGTTTCAGTCGGCGACCATGTGAAATGGCACGCGATGCAATAAAACTGACGCTTGATGATCCCTAAGGCCGCTCCGATGGCGGGAAGCGAACCGACAATGGTCTTCCGGGAAAACTGCGGGTATTCGACTTGGGTCGAGCTGCAGTCCGGGCAGCGAATGGCCGCAAGCAGGACGGGGTCGTTTGCATCCAGCCGGCTCAGCCATTGCAAGGCGGCCTCCAGTCGCTGCCCGGGAACCAGGACATGGTGTTGGCCACGGGGATGCGGGTTCCAGAACATGAGCAATTGCTCCGCGGAATCATTGCTTGAGATCGCCTCCACTCCCTCGGTGCTCAGCCGAACGGCGAGGGCCTTCGCGGATTGCTCGTCATCAAATGCGGCAATGGAAATATGATCGGACACACCATTGCTTCGCCGCACGTCGCGTGAGTGCGCGTGTGTGACCCAAAAAAGTTGTGAAAAAAAGGGCCGCGCATCGCGCAGCCAAAGATCCCCGTGAGGATCACGAGGACCGTCCGGGCCGGTTTTCCTGTCGGTTCATCGGCCTGCTTCGCACGATTCATTCACTCCGCGTAGGCCCACCCCGCCCCGCCGTCCCTTCGTTCTGGATGACCGTGCTTTTTTTGAGGCGATAGCTGTGTTGCCACCCACCGCGGAGCACGCGGAGTGCAAACTGCCGAAAATATGTCTAAATAATTCTTGCCTTTCCCATCCTGTCGGTTAGAGGTCGCGGTTCGATTGCGCGGGGTTCTTCTAGTGAGCCCCGCGTTTATCGTCCCGAAATTTAACCTCGATTCCACAGCGCTGAAGACCACATTTTCTCTCCGGGTTCACCCAATGCCGCTCTTTTCAGCCGCTCGGACCCTCTGCGAAATTGCCTTCGGAAGGACTGGCGTCTCCAACCGCGCACTCTCTTTGCAACTGTCACCCGTTCCCGCCCTGGCTTCCCTTAGTTCCTCGGAGTTTTCGAGAGTGTCGCCACAGCAGCGGCGTCAGTTCGGCCCAGTCGGGCAAAACAACCGTTCAGTCGAACGGCCATTCCGTTCCCTCGGACGGACTTCCATTTTCTAAACCCAAGTCCGGGAGGCCGACCCCGACCCCGGGATTCGGCGTCCCCAGATGAATCATCCACACCGCACCACACATCATGTCTGAACGCATCAACTTCGGAACCATCAAGGAAGGCGCAGAGCCACCAAACCTCATCGAGCTGCAGACGAACTCGTACAAGGAATTTTTGCAGGAGGGCACGTCGCCCTCGAAGCGCAAGGAAACCGGCCTGCAGGCCGTGTTCCGCGAGGTGTTCCCCATTTCGAGCTACGATGAAAAAATCACGCTGAACTTCGCGAGCTACGAGCTGGCGGAGCCGAAGCTGTCCATCCGCGAATGCATGCGCGAGAGCCAGACGTATTCCGCGCCGCTGTATGTCACGTTCCATTTGAAGGAAGAGAAGGGCATGAAGGAGGAGAAGGTGTACATGGGCGAGATTCCGCTGATGACGCCCGCCGGCACGTTCGTCGTGAATGGCGCAGAGCGCGTCGTGGTCTCGCAGTTGCATCGCTCGCCGGGCATCTGCTTCGAGAGCTCGATCCATTTGAATGGCAAGGTGCTCTTCAGCTTCCGCATCATCCCGGATCGCGGGTCGTGGGTGGAATTCCAGTACGACACGAACGACCTGCTTTACGCGTACCTCGACCGACGCAAGCGCCGTCGGAAGATTCTCGCGACCACCTTCCTTCGCGCGCTCGGGTACGGCGGCGACGAGGACATTCTCAAGCTCTTCTACAAGATCGAGGATCTGAAGCTGAACGAGAACCTCGAGGACGAGGCCCTCGTCACAAAGGTGCTGACCGCCGATATCAAGGACGGTGAAATCACGCTGGCCCGCGCGTTTGAACCGCTGACGAAGGCAACGATCCGCCAGGTCATCGCGCTCGGCATCAAGAGCGTGAAAGTCGTGGACATCTCGAAGGACGACAGCGTCATCAAATCCCTCAAGAAGGATCCCGCGCACGACGAGGAAGAGGCCCTGAAGGACATCTACCGCCGCCTCCGCCCTGGCGATCCGCCGACCATCCCGAACGCCCGTGCGCTGCTGAAGCGTCTCTTTTTCGATCCGAAAAAGTATGACCTCTCGCGTGTCGGTCGCCACAAGATTAACGTGAAGCTTGGCATCACCGTGCCGATGGAAACGCGCACAGTGGTGAAGGAAGACTTCGTCGCGGCGATCCGCTACATCGTCGGCCTGCGCACCGGCGAAGGCATGCTTGATGACATCGATCACCTCGGCAGCCGCCGCGTGCGTACCGTTGGCGAATTGCTCGCCAACCAGTGCCGAGTCGGGCTGGCCCGTACGGAGCGCCTTGTTAAAGAGCGCATGACGCTGTTTGATGTGAACATCGAAGGGATGACCCCTCAGAAGCTCATTAATCCGAAAGCGCTTAGCGCTGTGATTCGCGACTTCTTCGGCCGTTCCCAATTGAGCCAGTTCATGGATCAAACCAACCCGTTGGCCGAACTGACGCACA
>JANXZI010000226.1 GCA_025355595.1 Spartobacteria bacterium | reverse complement strand
AGGGCCGCTTCGCGCGTTTCATCCCTGCCGGAGCCACATGCCTGCTGTTGCCTGTCCTTTGGTCACAAGCAGGGCATTATGTAAAGCGCCGCCAAAATGCAGAAATGCTTTCCGCCGCAAATCGGATTCTGCGCGTCGAACCGAGGGAATGGTTCCGTTCGCAGGTGGATCCTTCGGCGCGGATAGTTATCGCAATTCACTCTGAATGGGCGCTGCCTCCCATTTTTGATTTGAACCTTAAGATTGCCTATAAGTGGTTCGATATTCCTTACAAGAATTTGCAGGCACTGGCAGCATTCCACCCGCCGGACATCGATCGACTCGGCAAGGATACCGATTTAGTCATACTTAACGATTTCCATCGCAGATTTTACGGAAAGGTCATGCGCCAGAACGGACTGTCCGGAATCGCGGACGAGTGGGAAAAATTCCAGGATCTGTTGGCGGAAAAATTTCAAGTGATGGATTTTTCCGCTCCATCACCGAGCTACGATGTCAGCCATGTCCGCGTTGTCATCGTCAATCCCGCTGTCATCCGACCGGCGAGATAAGAGCCGTTTGCGTTACACCAGCGAAGCCGAATCGCGAGTCCGCGACGAAGGGCAGGGGCACCGTGACCACTCCGAGTGACGCCATAGCGGGGCGCGCTTGCGTCGCTGCGGGCGCGTGGCGCAGAGTCGCGCCGCCCCAATGACACCCACCCACGCACCACGCCGGCCTTCGTGGCTTTACCGGTTCCTGAAGCTCGATCGCCGGTCGCCACGGCTCACCGTGCCGGAAATTTTTCCGCCCATCGAGGAGGAGTTGGGGCCTTACCGCCAATACTTCACGGGCAACGTGCTGAATGCGGGCGCGGGCAATCGCGACATCAGCCATCTCATCGAAGGCACACTTTTTAACCAGGACATCCCGGCGGGCATCCACAACGCGAACATCCACATCCTCTCTCCGCTTCATCAGATCCCGAAGGAGGACGGTTTTTTCGACGCGATCATCTGCAATGCGGTGCTCGAGCACGTCGAGAATCCCGAGCAGGTGCTCGCGGAGTTCAAGCGTGTCTGCAAGCCGGGCGGCGTGCTGTATCTCTGCGTGCCGTTCATGCAGCCGGAACATCGCGACCCGACGGATTTTCAGCGCTATACGATTGACGGGCTCCAGCGGCAGGTGCGGCTGCACGGCTTCGAGGTCATCGAGGCAAATGGCGTGCATTCGGTGTACACGACGCTCGCGTGGATCATCATCGAATGGCTGAGCGCCGAGCCGAAAACGATCCGGACTTTTCTGCTGAAGCGCTTCTTTTTCCCCTTCCTGCGGAAGCGCTGCCGCACGGGAAAACTCCACGTCCACTCGCTCGCCTCCGCCTACCGCGTGGTCGCGCGGCGCACCCCGGAGCCTGCGTGATTTTTCACGGTCTGCGCGCGGCGAAGTTTTGGTTTGCAAGCCAATCTTCGCCTCCGTAGGTGAAGCCACAATGTGCGGAATCGCCGGATTTTTTTCCACCAACGGGTCACGTGAGCGCGGGGAGTTGCAGGCGACGGTCGAGCGGATGACGGCCACGATGCTGCACCGCGGCCCCGACGCCGGCGGTGTGTGGGTGTGCCCGAAGTCGCGCACGGCGCTCGGCCACCGGCGGCTGAGCATCATTGATACGAGCGAGGCCGGCACGCAGCCGTTCATTTCCAGCGACGGGCGCTATGCCATGACGTTCAACGGGGAGATCTACAACTACCTCGAACTGCGCCCGCTGCTCGAGGCGATGGGCGCGATCTTCCGGACGCGCACGGATACCGAGGTGCTGCTCGAAGCGATGCGCCACTGGGGCCCCGAGGGGCTCGCGCGGCTCGATGGCATGTTCGCCTTTGCCCTCCACGACACGGTGACTGGCGAACTGCTGCTCGCGCGCGACGCCTTCGGCGAAAAGCCGCTCTACTACGTTTCCAACGATCAGCGGTTCGCCTTCGCCTCCGAGCTGAACGCGCTCCAGACGCTGCCGGATTTCGACACCTCCGTCTCCGTCGGCGCGATCGCGGAATACCTCGCTTTCCAGTACATCGGCGCACCGCGCACGCTCTACCGCGCGGCGAGCAAGCTGCCGCCGGGGCACTTCATGCGCGTGGGTGCGGACGGGCAGATTCGCATTCAGCGCTACTTCGAGTTCCGCCCCGCGAGCAGCGAGAGCCGGGAGACGCGTTCGCTCGATGAGCTGGCCGAGGAGTGCGAGGAAATCCTCGTCCGCAGCCTGCGCCGCCGGCTCATCTCCGACGTGCCGCTCGGCGCATTCCTCTCCGGCGGCGTGGACTCCTCGACGACCGTCGCGCTCGCCACGCGCGTGCTCGGTCGCAAGATGAAAACTTTCTCCATCGGCTTCGAGGGAGCGCCGGAGAGCGAGCATCTCATCGCGCGGGAATTTGCGCGCCACCTCGGGACTGAGCACGAGGACGCCATCTTCCAGCCGAGCCAGGCGGACATGGCGGAGTCCATCGGCCAGATGCTCGACGAGCCAAATGGCGACACGTCCTGCGCGCCGACCTACCTCCTCTGCGGGGTTGCGCGCAAGCATGTGACTGTCGCGATTTCCGGCGACGGCGGCGACGAGATGCTCTTCGGCTACGGGCGCTATCTGAAGATGCTCGAGGAGCGCCAGCGCTTCGACGCCTATCAGCAGTTCGACTGGACGCTCGGCAACGGCTACTACTCGGATCAGATCCTCACCAGCAGCGAACCGGAACTGCGCCGCATCATCGGGTACATTCCGGAATCACTGCGCGAGCACCTCCGCGCGTTGCGCCGCGAACTCGACGGCCAGAGCAAGCGCGCCGTGGACGCACTCCGCAAGACGGACGTGGAAAACTACCTGCCCGGCGCGGTGCTCGCAAAGGTGGACCGCATGAGCATGCAGCACTCGCTCGAAGTGCGGACTCCGTTCCTCAGCGTCGAGCTTGCGCGTTTCGCGGAACGCCTGCCCGAGTCCGCGCTGCACGGCGGCGGCGTCGGCAAACTCATCCTGCGCAAAATCGCCAAAAAATATCTCCCGGCGCACCTCATTGACCTGCCGAAAAAAGGCTTCGGACTGCCCATGACGGACTGGGCGCGGGAGACCATGATCCCGCGGCTGACCCGCCAGTTCGCGAGGACGCCATCGCTCCTCGCCGAAGTGATCCCGAAGACCGCGATGGATCAGTTTCTCCACCTGCAGAAGGAAATGTTTTCGCCGTACCGGATCTGGAGCCTGAACATCCTCGCGTCCTTTTCCGAGCATCACCGCATCTCGCTGATCCCCGAGCCGCCACGACTGGCCGAGCTGTCCCGCACCACAGCGGACTTCATGGCACTCCCCCTCTTGGTGGACCTCCAGCAGTTTGAGGAGCCCGTGCTGCTGCTCTGCGTGGATGAACTCCCCGCATGGTTCGCGGCGCTCCCGGCGGGAAGTGTCATCGTCTCACGCTGGCCCGGCAAGGCCGACGCATCGTCCGCGTTGCACTACGTGCAATGTGCATGGGAGGTTCCCGGCGCGCTCGGCGGACTCCTCGGTTCGCTCCGGCTGAAGCAATCGCTCGGGTTCGGCGTCGTCTATTACGGCCGGGAAGACTCCGGGAGCACCGGCGTGGCTCCGCTCATGAAGCTCGTCTCGCTGATCCTCGATCTCTCGCCGACGATCAGTTCTTGGAGCTTCTATCTCGCCGGCGGAACCCGCTTTGAATACCGCGCGCCGTCCGTTTCCGCGCAGCGTCACCACGCGCCAGCCGAGCCGCGCAGCGCCGTCCAGCGGCTCGCCGGCACCCTCTCCCGGCGCTTGCTGCTGCTTTTCAAAGGCGGAGTGAAGCGCGCCAGCCGGCACATGATCCGCGACGCAGGACGCATCCTCTCCGAATGGAAATTCCGCCGGCTCACGCCGCGGGTTTTCGCTTACAACGAGGAGTTGCCGCGGAACATCAAGGCGGACAAACGCACGCTGTTGGAAAATGGAAAGCCGGTCCCGCGCGCCACGCCGGAACTGGCACGCCGCCTCGCGGGCCTCCTCGCTGAAAATGCGAGCGCCGAGACCGCCGCGGTCGTGGATGCGCTCATCACGGAGACATCGTGGACGGTCGTCAATAACCAGGTCGTCGTGGCCACGCCGGATCCCGATGGAATCGAAAATGGCACCGTCGGCTACTGCCTCGGCAGCCGGACGGCCCTCGTCTCGCGTCTCTTCGGAGGGGGAAACCAATGGATCACGCGGCAGGACCGGCCCGCGGCCATCGAGGGCGAGGCACCGTGGAAAGCATTCGAAGCGGCGCTCTCTGATTTCATCGGCATGGACAATGACGACCCGCCGGCATCGGATCGCGTGATCCCTGGACGCGCCGTCATGGTCACATGGTCGCTTTCATCCGGCGGGGCCGAGCGGCAGTTTGCCATCTGCACGCGGCGCATTCGTGAGATGGGCGTGGACGTGACCGCCTACAGCATGATGCCGCTGAATGGATTCCTGGCGCACTACCTTCCCATCCTCACGGAAGGTGGCGTCCCCGTCCGCGAAGTCACGGAGCCGTCCGAAAAATTCACCTACGATCTCGCCATCGGAAAAACCGCGAAGGATCGC
>JANXZI010000201.1 GCA_025355595.1 Spartobacteria bacterium | reverse complement strand
GGGGCCGGACTTCACGAAGCGGCACACGATTTACCAGATGGAGAAATCTTTCGTGGCGAAGACGGTCGCAGGCAGCGAGGAAAAGATCCCCGGCTTCGAGGGATTCCTCAGCGGAAAAAATGCGTATTCAAACAACTTCATCAGCTACGCGTACGACATCAATGGCGACGGGTGGGTGGACTACGTGGTGATCGGTTTCCCCGGCGCGGAGACGTTCTGGTTCGAGAATCCGAAGGGCAAGGATGAGCCGTGGCAACGGCACACGATCCTCGCCTCGACGGACAATGAGTCGCCGATGTTTGTGGACATCACGGGCGACGGGAAGCCGGAGCTGCTGTGCATGAATGGCGGCTTCATCGGCTACGCGGAGGCGGACTGGAGCAAGCCGGAGGAGCCGTGGAAATTCCACGCGGTGTCGCCGAAGGGCGCGTATGCGAAATTCACGCACGGCATCGGCTACGGCGATGTGAATGGCGACGGGCGCGCCGACATTCTCGAATCCAAAGGCTGGTGGGAGCAGCCCGCAAAGTGGGACGGCACGACGCCGTGGACTTTCCATGCGGCACCGTTCGGCAGTGGCGGCGCGCAGATGTATGCCTACGATGTGAATGGCGATGGCAAGGCGGATGTGATCACGAGCCTCGCCGCGCACGGCTACGGGCTGGCGTGGTTCGAGCAGACGAGCGACGGCTGGACGAAGCACCTGATCACCGGCACGCAGCCGGGCGAAGGCGAGACGGGCATCATCTTTTCACAGCCGCACGCGATCGATCTCGTGGACATGAATGGCGACGGCGTGAAGGACATCGTGACCGGCAAACGCTGCTGGGCGCACGGCAATGGCGGCGATCCCGAGCCGAATGCGCCGCACGTCCTGTACTGGTTCGAGCTGAAGCGCGAGGGCGGCAAGGCGAAGTTCATTCCGCACATCATTGACGACGCCAGCGGCGTGGGTACGCAGGTGATGGCCGCGGATGTGAATGGTGACGGCAAGCTGGACGTGGTCGTCGGCAACAAGCGCGGCGTCTTCATCCACACGCGGAAGTAGTCCTTGGATAGCCTCACGCAATCAGCCTCCCGCCGATGGCGAGGGTGCAGGCGCGTGGCCAGCGGGCGTCAGGCCGGCTCCATCATTTTCGCAGCGACTGTGACGAGAATCCGGGCGGTGAGTGCGCCCAGGGAAGTGCGTTCCAAGACCATGGGGCCGTCCGCCGACGCAGGCGGGAAGGCCACCCAGCTCTCGCCCGCTGCATTGGTGAACACTGCGTAAGCCTCGGCATCCACCGTCGCATTGCCGACACAGTACATGATGCTGATCACGCCACATGCGGTTGGTGCCCGAAAGGCGGACACCGCCGAGCGTGCCTCCGCCTCGGTCGCGCCAAGCTTCACGAGGCATTCCTGAGCTGCCTTTTCCGAGCCGTGCTTAGCCTCACTTTGGAAGTGCTCAAAGGTGGCCCTGTCGGTTTCAATTCGCGCGGGCGTTTCCACGGCAGACGCACTCGCGCCGACAAATGCGGCGGCGGCTCCGCCGGCTCCGGCCAGCGCCTCGTGCTCGACGACTTGGAAATTCCCGTCCGTGCCTTTGGACAACTCCACAACATTCGTCCCCCGAGTATGGTGCGTCATGATGCGCGCACCGGCACCTTCCCGACGTTGGGTGAGAAGCACGATTTGCGGATCGCCCAGCGTAGCGGCGATCCGGGACGTCGCTTCGGCGAAACGGTAGCGCCCCTCCTGCTTGCCGGGGAGCAGGCGTTTTGCCAGTTGCAATCTCCGGGTGCCATCCTCGTAAAAGGCATCGGAGTTCTCTTCCGGTGCCAGCAGGCCCCAGCCGATGACGGCGTTCACGCGCATGTAGGAAAGCACAGTGGCCAGTTCCGCAGGGTGGTAGGAAGACGTGTTATTCATGATTTTTAACTCCAGATGGAATCCCACGCGGAACTGAGTTTCTCTTTCGCGGCATCGGCCACCGACCCAACGGCGTCCTTGGCCGTGTTGATTGCAGACGTTGCGGTTTGCTCGACCCGATTCGCCGCCGCCGCCGCCGCCGCTACGGCCTCCTTGGCGGCGCCTTCGACGGCAGTTCCCACCTTCTGAGCCGTAGCCGTCACCGTCTTCACCGCTCCCATCCCCGTCGCTACTGCCTTGTCCACTGCGGAAGTCACCGTCTTCCGGGCAGTTTCCAGCGCCTTCTCAGCCTTTGCCTTTACTTCGTCGCCAACCTTCATCGCCACATCCTTCCCAGTTTTTTGCAGGCCAGATGCGAAGGTGTCCAGTCGGGTGCCTTTCTTGGCAAAATAAGTGTCGCCGACTGTATCAATCAATCCCGAGAGCAGCGTGGTTTTGATCCCCGGATCCATTTTTTCGTGCCAGTACCGCATGCCGGCTTCCTGACCGGTGTAGGGGTTGCCTGTTTCATGCCCCTTTGCGGCTTCCTTCCCGAGGTAGTCGTATCCAGGTCCCTGGTCGTGATAGTTGAACATATACCCGGCCGCGTCGTGGACGATCCCGTGATAGGTCGTCGGGTCGTCGTCGTCCATGTGCAGCGCCTTGTTGCCGGGGCCGACCATCCCGCCGGTGGGATTGAGCATCGCGCCAAAAACGGGATCTACGCCGAACGCATCGCCGACGACCTTCCCGTAAAGAAGCTGCGATTTCGACCCCATGAAATCGCCGTGGATGTCTTCCGCGAGATCAGGGACGGCATCCACATCGGCTCCGTCCCCCTTCTTTTGTTTCTGAATCGCATCCTGCTGCGAGCGCAAAACCATGAAGCGGTCGTATTCCGCATCCAGCTTCCCGGCATCCACGCCCCGAATTTTGGCCAGTTCCCCGATGAGTTTTGGACGCTGGCCGGGCGTGATGCCCTTGTCGAGTTTGCGCATGATGTCCTTCATCCGCTCGTCGTTCGCGCCCTGGATCGGCGGCATCTTCATGAGCCCGTCCATGTATTCGTCCGTGAACAGCTTCTTCGGATCCGTTTGCGTCAGATCCTCTTTCGCGAGTTCCTCCGGTTCCTCCTGCAAAAGGGCCGAATTCTCCTGCCGGGTCACCGCATGTTTCATTCGGACGGGCCGCGGTGAAGCAGCATTTCCAGATCCCGGTTTCTCGTCCTCCGATATGGTTTTTCTTTCGGTGCCGCCGCCAGTCGCACCATCCGCAAAGCCAGTGATTCCCAAGACTCTCAGCCACTCGTTTTGCGTTTCCGAACCGATACCCATAACTCAGGATCTCTCGCGCCATTTCGGCGACGCCGTTGTTTCGATTTGCTGAGCAGGTAACATGTCCAGAGGGGAGGCGAAAGTTCCGTCGCGGATGATGCCCCCTCGTATTAGATGCCCCGCGGATGTCAAGCTGGTTAGGCTGGCTTGCCGGTGATGACCGTCGGCGACAGGAAGCGCGTTTTCGTCCGCCAGCGATGACGGACGGACTTGGGCCACACGGAAAAAGTCCGCGCACTCCGCCGGTCTGCCCGTTCATTGCAGACTAATCAGTCGAGCGGAAAAATCGGACGCTGGATTTTGCGGTAAGGCAGCGTGCGCACATTGCTCGTGCATGGGCCGGGCGTGTCCACCCACAGCATCCGCGCGGCGATGGGGTCATAGACGCGGCGGTGCGCGACCGCAGCCTTCACGACGATGACGGAGAGCTTCGTCGGCTCGATGCCCTGGCTGCGCCATTGGCCGAGATCGAAGGGCGGGGTCTTGGTCGAGGTGAGCAGAATCGTCAGCCCACCGTGCTGCACGACGGCGCACGGCCCCATGTCGAAGCGGTCGCCGCACATCGAGGCAAGATGGCTTTGCTTGTCCTCCAGTTCAAATTTCCCGTCGCCGCGGTGCAGCAATTCCACTTCGAGCGCGAGCGGTCCGGCATCGAGCCGGCTGCCGCGGCCGCCGATGGGCAGTGTGATTTTTCCACCGGGAGCGAGCGACGAGAGACGCTGCACGGCATCGGGATCGTTGATGCAGATCGCGGCGTTCGGGATGCGCCATTCGATCAATGCGCGCAGCAGGCCCGTGCTGTCGCCCGGTGCGCCGCCGCCGATGTTGTCCGACGGCTCGACGAGCACCGTGAGGCCGCTTGGCAGGGGATCGAGTTGCGCGAAGACTTCGCCGATCGGCGGATCCGTCACGTTGCCCGCATCCTTTTTTTCCAGAGCCAATGAAGTGAGTCGTTGCAGGGCTGCGCGCGCATTTTCTTCGGTGCCGAGTGTCGCGAGGGCGAAGCTCGCACCGGTGTCCGGCGTGTCGGCAAAGGCAAAGCCCGCGCAGACGCTGACGGCCCAGAATTCCGGCGACTCCTCTTCCAATTCGCGTGCGAGTCCCTCCAGCGCACGCATCGGATCATCTGCCGTACCCACGCCGGTGGGCGGCCACACGAG
>JANXZI010000185.1 GCA_025355595.1 Spartobacteria bacterium | reverse complement strand
CGATGGCGGGCTCGGCTGCGGCGGCCGCCACCACGGGTGTTTCCGTCGCCGCGGCGGCCGGGAAGACATTCCGCATCGGCGTGATCTCGGCGAGCAAGGACGGGAAGCCGCAGCGGGAAAACGGGCACACCTGGCACTTCGCGCAGTACTTGCATCCGGCCTGCAACCTGGCCGCGATCAGCAAATATCTCGACAAGGGATCGGCAAAATTTTTCCAGACGATCATCCGCAACCCGCGGCATGCGTTCGATGGCTGGCCGTTTGCAGATACGAAAATCACGCATTGTTACGACGCGGATCCGTCGGCGACCGGCCCGTTCACCGAAGCATTTCCGGGCGTGCAGGCGGTGCGCTCACTCGATGAACTCGTCGCTAATGTGGATGCCGTCTGGCTCGGTGATGCGTCGGGCGGTGGCGAGGATCATTTCGATCTCGTTGCTCCCGGACTTGCGAAAGGTCTTCCGACATTTTGCGACAAGCCGATCGGCGGAACCGTGCAGGGAACTCGCAAGATCCTCGACTTTGCGCGGCAGCATCGCACGCCGCTGATGTCCGCGAGCTGCTGGCGCTATGAATGGGGAATCGAGGCGGCACTGCGGATGCGCGATGCGGGCGGATTCGGCGCGATCGAGCATGTGTCCGCGCGGCTCTACAGCCGCTATTCGCTGCCAGGATGGATGGTCTATGGCCAGCATCCGGTGTGGGGCATCGTCACCCTCATGGGCGCGGGCGCGGAAGCGGTGAGCATGCTCGAACACAAGGACGCGTGCCACGGCCTCATCACGTATCCGGATCGCTACCCGTGCCATTTCTGGTTCGGCCAGCCTTACGAACGCTTCGAGTATGACCGCACCGACGTGTACTTTAAGAAAAAGCTCTACTCGACGACGCCGTCCATCGAGGGCGATTTCTGGCACGGCCACCACTACCAGATGTTCCGCATGGCGGCGACATTCCGCCAGATGCTGCTGACCGGGCAGGAGCCGGTGCCGCACGGTGAAATCCAAGAGGTCACGGCCATCGTCCACGCCGCCGCGAAATCGCTCCGCGAAAAAAGCCGGCTCGTGAGCCTCGCGGAAATCGGAGAATGAAACGCTCGCGCTGATCGGAAAACCGCCCGCGAGATTCCTGAGAGACTGTGTAAAAAGTCCCGCGTTTGCCAGGCCGCTGCATCCGATTCAGGGAAGGCGGACGCAGTACGAAGGAAATGGGAGCACACGCTTCCAGCTCTCCAGCGCGGCATCGCCGTAGGGCATGATCTGGCTCAGGAACGAATAAATGTTCACGAAGCCGTTCAGCTTCTCGCGGAACTCACTCCGTTTCGGCTCATTCTGTATCGCTTTGAAACGGTTCACCGCTGGCCGACAGGTTTCACCAATTTCTCGCGGAACACTTGAAGGTGAATGTCACCCCGACGGATTTTAAAGGTGACATCCATTTCAAAGAAAGAAAACTCCTGGATTCCCAAGTGCAGGAAATCACCAAGGACCAAATTCCATTCTGAATTGTCGCCGCTGGCGGCAAACTCGACTTCACAATCAAGTGGTGGGATGTGCATCGGTTTCAAAAGATCGTGGACCACCTCCGCGGAAGGGTCTTCTTCGTGCAGGTCGGGGAGCAGGGGCACCATCATCCTGCCCTGCGTGGAGTGCTCGATCTGAGAGGCGAGACGGATCTGAGGCAACTCATCCGTCTGGGGTATCAAGCCCAGGGCGTGCTGTGCCCCGTGACCAATGCTGATGCACCTCGCGGCGACGGTTCCCGTCAAGCCGGACATGCCATTGAACCGTCCGTGTGTCGTGGGGGCCGGTGGCCGGGAGCCGATACAGTGGGAGGCTGATCCGCACCACCAGTTCATTAACACGAACGCTGGCCTGCGATGCAGTGACAACGGCGGCGGCTGGAAGTCCCGCACGGTTCCGCTGGGCGATGGAGATGAAAAGGACAAACAGGAAAACCTCTGCGTCGATGTGGTGAAGAAAGAGATCCGACACGCTGCGATTCCCAGAGGGAAGAAAGCGGTCGAAACCTATGCCCTGCCCCGGTGCATGGACATGATCACGGCACAAGAGATCGGGCGGCGGATCGAAGCCATATTTCACTGGCGGTGCCATCTCTTACCTGACCCCGCAACAAGTGCAGGTGGTGCGCCGCGTCTTAAATAATCCCACATGACGAAGATCCGAATGGTTGTGAACAAAATCCAAACAACCGCTGCTTGACGACGCTCCTTGTGTTGAATCTCATCTCTCCAGCCAAAAACAAACTTATGAAAATCGGTATCATTATAGGCCATTACAACCGCCCCAGTGCTGTTGCCTTGAACATCGCGGTGATTCGACACCACTGCGGCCCCGAAATTCCAATTATCGTGTCCGACGACTGCTCGGATGGGTTTACCTCAACTCCCTCGCCAAAAACACCCTACGGCGCCGTTCAACGAATCTGCGTGCAATCAATCAACACTAATCTTTGGCCGAATCCGATGAGAATTGGTCACGCCGGAGGCGATATCTCGACTTTTTGGAAGGGAATTCTGTGGGGAGCAATGACGGGGCTGGATGTGGTGTTCAAGTTATCGCAGCGTTTTATCATTGATACTCCCCTGTGGGCACAGACGTGGGGTGGGCGACTTATGGCATCTGATTTGCCTGTGCTGGGGCGCGGCTGTGAATATCACAAATGGGAAATTCGCACTGAAGCAGTTGGACTCAAGATATCAGCGTGGTCTTCTCCCGAAGTGATGGCTCATCTAACACCTCGTCAAGTTAACTGGCCAGTCGAGCAGATTATTTGGGACGACGTGCGCGACCGACTTGGCGGGAAGATGCTTGAGTGGTCATTGCTTTCCAAAGCAAGACCCCTCAAAGCTTCGGGATACCTATTTAGGGAAGCGAATACGTCGGCAGAATACGCGTCCATTGCAAGGCGATTGGGCACTAGTTTGTCTGAACCAGTAACCACCGAATGTTCCACCCGCACCCCAAACTACGTGACCGGCTGAAGGTGATATCGCTTCACATGGAAATTTCATATGATAGTGAACCCTCCGACCGTAAAACGATTGAAGCTATGAAACTAACAAATGAATTTGCAAGTAATCCTATAATCCATTTCGGCGCTTTTGATCACAATAATGTCGGTGATTGGATTTACCCTATATTGTGGAGGAAATTGACTGGTTACGAAACTGCGATTTGCGGGCTGACTGCACGGCAGATGCCAGAGTACGCCACCATGGCCATAGATAGTGCAGATTCATCAATTCCCGTTTTAGTCGGCGGTGGAGATCTTTTGGGATCAACCTCGCTTTACGACTTTTTCAAATTGCCCAAGTGGCCTGCTGAGTGCGGAGAGGGTTTTCGGCTCAAACGAAAGGCCGTGTACGCATCAGTGGGTGTGCCTCATTCGACAAGTCAATCGATCAACGGATGGATATGGGCACGCGATTATCATTCAGCCCTAAATCTGCCGAAATGGCCCGATATTGTTGCGCCAGACATGGCTGTGCTATCCAGCAAGGCATTTCCAGTGGCTGAGTCGAAACAGCAGGTCGCTTTAGTCCAATCGGCGTTTGTTTCCAGCGAAACCGTGCCCGCGATTAAGCAACTGATGAAGGAGTATGAAGTTCAGCTTATTAGCACGACAGCTTGGGCTGGGGATGCTGAGGCAATGAGTCCTGTAGCCCTTGCCCTTGGGTTGACTGTTACCGTGGTACCAACTGTGATGGAATTGGTGTCGCGAATTGCGACGGCTGCACTCGTCGTTGCCGCTTCCATGCACGCAAATATTTTGGCATTTTCGTATGGGGTGCCACACCTTTTTCCACCAACCCCATTCATGAGCAAAATTCCGGGATTCCTAGAGGTAGTTGGTCTTCCGCAGCATCTCGCGCTGCAATCGTGGAAAGAATGCGATCCAGCGCGCTGCATTTCAGATCCAGTTCTTCGGGAGCGGGCACAGAGAATGACATTGACAGCCGTGAAAGAAACGGTCAAAGCTTTGAGAATAATGTAGGCATCCGCGCGAGCGCCAATGGAAGATCGGATCATCAGAAATGTGATTAGCCAATGACATAGCTGCACCTCTTCCTCGAAGACAGAGGCATCGAGACCGACAGCAACCCGGCGCTACTTTCCGCGAGGTCAAGCTGCCGGAGCTTCTGGCGGATATCCCGGACAAGGTCAAAGGAGACAAAAAATTCCCGCATATGGTCTCAATGAATATGCAGAACGCGAAGCGGTGGCAAAAAGATGGTTCGCTTTTGATGGAAATCGAAAGCATCGAGGATGGCGATGGGAGCACGGCCACGGCGAACCGCACGGTGGTCTTGGACTTCGGCAAACCCGGTCGGGCTAAGATCCTGAAATCGACCATAAAGTTCGCGGTCGAAAAGGACTGATGTGGATGACGCCTGACTGTTGCACCTAGACACGTTGTCCGCGTTGATTTCTGCCGTCCCCTGCGGGCCTCGCGCCACTAGGCGACTCGATCCTCTTCTGCTTCGCCCCGTCCTCTGTTTCCTCTCCACGAACCTGGTGACAAAAGATCGCCAGCATCACTAAGGCAAGAAGGCTTCTTTGCAGGTTCATAAAGCTGGAAGGTCGCGGTGCGTGCGCACAGGGGCAAACTGGAAGTAGCGCAGCGCCTTGGCGGCGTCCATGCGCGCCAGCGGCGCGAGTCCCGCAGGGGACGGCAGAAATCGGCGAGCACAGGCGGTCCGCCTGTGGTTTGCGGCGGGCCACCGCAAACATCGGACGTGGAAATGCGCGTGTTTCAGAACGGTGCCCCGCGCGCATTTCCGAAATGGCGGGTCACGTTGTCCGTTGTTCCCGGCGGGCCGCCGGGAACCCCAGGCGGGTCGCCTGTGCTCCCCGGTGCGGCGCACGCCGCAGTTCACAAGCGCGCGAACTTCCGCTATGCAGCGCTAAGACTCGCGCTCCTCGCGGGCTGTTCAGCTTCACTTCCCATGCGCCCATTCCTCATCGCCCTCACATTCGCCTCCACCGCATTCGCCGCGACGCCGCCCGGTGGAAAGCCGCCGCCAGCGAGCCCGCTCGAGGACAAGGGCCGGCCCGTCGCGAAGGAACCCTCGCTGACGCCGGAGGAGACGGCAAAGGCGTTCAAGCTGCCGCCGGGATTCAAAGTGCAGGTGGTCGCCGGCGAGCCGGACATCGTGCAGCCCATCGCCTACGCGCAGGACGACCGCGGGCGGCTCTGGGTGGTGACGAACACAAACTACCCCGTGTGCCCCGGCAAGCCGCAGGACAGCATCATCATCTTCGAGGACACCGACGGTGACGGGCGCGCGGACAAGCGCACGGTATTTTACGACAAGCTCACCTTTGCCAGCGGCATCGCGGTCGGGCACGGCGGCGTGTGGGTGGGGGCTCCGCCGAACCTGCTCTTTTTCCCTCGTGAAAACGACGAGGACAAATTTGTCGGGGAGCCGGAGGCGGTACTCGATGGCTGGGGAAATGAGGACACGCACGAGACGATCAATGATTTCACATGGGGGCCGGACGGCTGGCTCTACGGCACGCACGGCGTGTTCACTTTCTCAAATGTCGGGAAGCCCGGCACGCCGAAAGCGGAGCGCACGGTGATCAACGCGGCGGTGTGGCGCTTTCATCCGACGAAGAAGGTCTTCGAGCGCTGGGCCGAGGGCGGCAGCAACCAGTGGGGGCTCGATTGGAATGATCACGGGGAGGCGTTCTTCGCCGCGTGCGTGATCCCGCACATGTGGCACGCATTCCAAGGCGCGCGCTACGCACGGCAGGGTGGGCAGCACGCGGATGCGAACACTTATGAGGACATCAAGACGATCGCGTGGGGCCGCTACGAGAAGGCGGGCTACGCGGGGATGATGGTGTATCTGGGCGGCCTCTTCCCGCCCGAGTGGCGCGACACGCTGTTCTTCCACGACATCCACATGAACAAGCAGCGCAACGAGCGCGTCGTGCGCAGCGGCTCGGGCTACAAGAGCGAGCGCAACGGGGACTTCATGGATAGCGGCGACAAATGGTTCCGCGGGCTCTCGCCGCAATACGGGCCGGACGGGTCGGTATTCATTAACGACTGGTATGACAAGGTGCCGTGCCATCAGCAGCGGGAGTTCACCGACCGCACGAACGGGCGCATCTATAAAGTCAC
>JANXZI010000130.1 GCA_025355595.1 Spartobacteria bacterium | reverse complement strand
CGTCGCGGCCGTACTCGGTGTGCTTCTTCATCAGCGCCATGTCGTCGTCGGACAGGCGGCCCGGCGCGAACAGGATGGCGTCGGGCACGCCGACCTTGCCGATGTCGTGCAGCGGCGCGGATTTGTAGAGCAATTCGATGCTCTCCACATTCAGGCCGATCTCGCTGCTCAGCCGTTCTGCGAGCGCGCGCACATAGCGCTGGGTGCGACGGATATGGTTGCCGGTTTCGTTGTCGCGCGTCTCCGCGAGCGATGCCATGGCCATGATCGTCACGTCCTGGATGAGCTGGACCTCGCGGGTGCGCTTTGCGATTTCGCTCTCTAGGTAGACGTTCTTGTCGCGCAGGAAATCGGACGCGGCCTGCGATTGGCGCGGCTGGAAAATGGCGCACGGTGCGACGACCCGCGCGTGAACCGGCTCACGGTGATCGCCAATGAGAGCTTCGCGGACTTCGCGCGGAAGCTGCAAACGGAGCTGGAGGACGAATGCGGCGTGAAGTTTGAAGGCCGCATCATGGACAAACGCCAGCGGCACACGGCGAAGCTCAACAAGGCGGTCTATCTCGACCCGGACTTTGCGGCGCTGTGGGAGCGCATCAGCCACCAGACGCGCTACCGCGTGGAATTTTCCACGCCGGATGTGGTGCAGAAATCCGCGAGGCTGCTTCACGAGAAACCGAATGTCTCGGAGCCGATGATCGGCGTGACTCGCACGTTGCTGGAAACTCCCGAAGATGGCATCGGCGGCACAACGCTTGCCGCGCGGACGATCAATCTGCGGGACTATCGCCCACCGCTGCCCGACGTGATCGGCTACCTTCAACGTGAAACAGAACTCACACGCTCAACGCTCGCCGAGATCCTGATCGCCGCGGAGCGTGTCGAAGACGTGCTAATAAACCCGCAGGAGTTGATGGAATATGCCGCAAGCGCGATCCAGCTCGCGAAGCAGGAACTCATGGTGGAGGGCATCAAGTATGAGCGGATCGCCGGGCAGAGCTATGAGATGATGCGCTTTGATAGCCCCGAGCTTAAAAGTTACCTCGACGGTTATCGTGACCGCATGGTTGAGGTCAAAAAATCGGTCTATGACGTGGTGGCGTTCGACTCCGAGATAGAGCGAAAGTTCGCCGAAGACCTCGACACGCGGACGGACATCAAACTTTTCGTGAAGCTGCCCGGCTGGTTTCGGGTGAAGACGCCGCTCGGCGACTATAATCCCGATTGGGCGATTGTAAAAAACGAGCCGGACGGGAAGGTGTACCTCGTGCGCGAGACAAAGCACACGCGAGACCTCGACGAGCTTTCACGCCGCAAAGAGAAGATGAAGGTGCAGTGCGGCGAGGCGCACTTCGCGGATTGCCTGGGCCAAGACTTCAAGGTGGCCACGAATGCGAGCGAGATTTAGCGGCACGCCTGTTTGAGCCAGAACGCGCATTCGCCTTCACGCCTGCCGGCATGACACGCAGCGTGGCGGCGGCGGCCTGACCTACGTGCGTTTGGATTGCGCTCGAATTGCACGCTCCCACGCATCCGCCTCCCGCTCGGCCAATGCACGAACGGCAGCAAGTGCGGGATCGTCGGGAGTTGCGTCGTGCAAGGAAATCCCAATTCGTTCCTCGATGCGGTAGCGACGTTCCGCGGCAATCTCGGCTTCGGTCCACGGGCGGGCGTTGTATGACGGCGCAGTGGATGCTTCGACGCTGAAATCGCTTCCATTGTCCGGCATCGCATCCGATGGACACAAGGCGCTCACGCCTCGCTCCACTCGCGCACTTCATCGGGCCGGCGGGTATTGCCGTACTGGATGATTTGCGCGGGCTTGATTGAATCATTGCCCGGCAGCGTGGCGGTGCCTTTTTCTGCGATGACTTGCGCGACGGATTTCACGCTGGCAAGGGTCTTTGAGCCGTCGAGCGCGGGGAGGTCGTCGCGGTAGTAGTCGAACCACGGAACGCCAGCCCTCGCGTATTCCTTCGCTGTCAGCGGTGGGTGCGGCGGATTGGTTCCGGTGATTTGCCGCCACACGAGCGAATTGCAGAGGTGGACGAAGCAGCGGCGCGTGAGCGTGGTATCCCAATCCGCAAAATCAATGGGATCGGCGTAGATTTCCTGCCGCATCGTGCCGCCGGCTCCGAGGCCCATCAGGTCGCCTGCGTCGGGCTTGGCGTAAAGCCTCCCAAACATTTCCTCCCGCACGGAACTGACTCGGAACCAGTCTTCCACGAGAAATTCCAGGATGCTCTCAAGGCTGCTTG
>JANXZI010000124.1 GCA_025355595.1 Spartobacteria bacterium | reverse complement strand
GCCGCGCTCGTGAGAGCGCGGGCACTTCCACGGAGCAAGCATCCAGCGTGGAGCAGGACGCGGAGATCAGCCCGCGCTCTCACGAGCGCGGCTACGGCGCCTACGCGATGTGCGGACAGCACTTTCACCTCTATCTTATTGCCTACGGCCTCTTCCGCTTCGCGCACGAGTGGATGCGCGTGACGCCAAAGCTCGGCGGCATCCTCTCCGGCTACCAGCTCGCCGCGCTCATGTGCGTCGCGCTCGGCGCATGGGGCTTCCGCCGCCGCGCGCGGCTTGAGCAAAGCGCGCCCGCCCGGTAGCGTCGCCGCCCCACGCGCATGAACCCCATCCCGACCTGCAACGTCCTCGGCACCGCGCTCGCGGTCACGGACTACGACGGCGCAATCGCACACACGATGGAGTGCGCCCGCGAACGGAAGCGCGCGCTGCTCGTCGCACTGGCGAACACGCACGTCGTCACGCTCGCGCGGCGCGACGCGCAGTTCCGCGCGGCGATTGATGCCTTCGACCTCGCGCTGCCCGATGGCATGCCGCTCGTGTGGGTGATGAACCGCCGGCTCCCCACGCCGCTGCGCGACCGCGTGTATGGCCCGACTTTCATGCTGCACTGCCTCGAAGCCACGCAGGGCGACGAGTGGAAGCACACGTTCATCGGCGGCACGGACGAACTGCTCGTCGCGCTGCGCGAAAAACTTCTCGCGCGTTTTCCAAAGCTCCAAATCGCCGCGATGCACTCGCCGCCCTTCGGCGAATGGAACGCCGATGACGACGAGCAGATGATCACCGCCATCGAAAAATCCGGCGCGCACTTCGTGTGGATCGGTCTCGGCTGCCCGAAGCAGGAACTCTGGCTCGTCCGCACGAAGCACCGCCTCCCGCCCGCCGTGTATCCGGCCGTCGGCGCAGCGTTCGCATTCCACGCAGGCCGCGTGAAGCAGGCGCCGCTGTGGCTCCAGCGCATCGGCATGGAATGGCTCTTCCGCCTCTGCGCCGAACCGCGCCGCCTCGCGCGCCGCTACCTCGTCTTCAACTCGCTCTTCATTTTCTACCTCGTGAAGGACGCGCTGTTCCCGCGGGATTCCGGCAAGGGGTAATCGGCGTCTCAGAACTCGCCCGCTCACACGCCATCCACCGCCACGATGTCGTCCCGGTGGATCGCGCACCGCACGCGATGCCGACCGAGCCGGCGATCCACGGCACGCTGAATTTGTTGCCGGGATCGTGCGCCATGTCCGTGAACTTCGCGTCGAGGTTTTTGAAATTCGGCAGGTTCGCGCGGTTCAGTTCCTCCAGCCGCCCCTGCTTGATCAGCGACTCGACGACATACTCGCTCGGCTGGATGAGATCATACTTCGCGCCGCCCGCGAGCAGCTTCGCGAGCATCTTCTCGTTCGAGTCGTAGTTCTCCACGTTCACCTTGATCCCCGTCTCTTTCGTGAACGCCTCGATGACCGACTGCGGTACGTATTCCGACCAGCAGAAAAGATTCAGCACCTCGCGCTTTTCCGCGGCGCCCGCGCTGAATGTAAGGGCGAGAGCTGCGAGGAGAAAATGGAGGGTGCGGATGATTTTCATGGCGGTGCAGAAGAGGCGGACGCTGGCAGGAAAGCGGCCATTTTGCGATCAAAACAGCACCCGCGGTGCATTCCCGCGTCCTTGCCCGTCACCAGCTTGCAACTTGTTGCTTCACTTCTTCCCGTGCCTGAGACGCACGGCCAGCCAGATGGTCAGCCCGACGAATGGGATGGTTGCCCAAATCCACATAGGGGAAGTTTCGGTGCCAGTCGCGGCCAGTGGCTGTCCGCCAGCGTCCTTCGAATGCTTTGGAATCGCCACAGGCCCGGATTCTACGGGCGATGGCTCGGGGGGCTTGGTGCTAAATTGAAGGACAACTGGAATTGCTTGGATTGGAGTGGCTGCGGTTTCTTGACTCACAGTGCGCTTTCGAGCCTCCAGCATCTTCTTTGGCATCGCCCATATTTCGCTTCCTTTCGGGGCTTGATCCCTAACCTCCTCTCCTTCCAGCTTGGGGAAATGCTTCGAAGCCATCAATCCAAGCAAACCGTCACACCGTTGGCGTTCGTCCGGATTGTTTGCGGAATCTCTGAGCTGTAGTAATAAAGTTCGAGGGTCAGGGCCTGCAATTCGATATTGCTCCAAGACCACGGTGCTAAACGTTTCCGATTTATACGTACCACTGACCACCCCTTTCACGAGGGGTGGCATCAACTCCGGATGATAGCTCACTGCAAATGCCACGGGCCAGTATTTACATAAGCTCATCCCATCTTCCCACATGCCGCCACCATCAAAATTCAGTGAAAACCCATTCAATGCCGCCAAATGGGATTCGGTTGACTCAAAATCCCTCAGTAAGACCAAGGCGCTTGCAATCCGAACGTCCTTGTCCAAGTTGGGATCCTCCACGTTTCGTATTAGCTGGGTTTCACCCACAACTCGAATCTTGTCCATCATATAATCCAGCCAGACATTGGCATCCCCATGGATCCGGCGCCACTCATCACGGCTAACGCCCTGCCAGACATCTAACGCAAAGGAGCATGGTGCCAGGCAAAGAAAATACTGAAAAATAAGAGCTGCAGCTTTCACAAGCTATGGGTGTGTCCCGAGCGGTGTACTGCCACTATCCAGCTTTGGAGTTCCACCCGGAGTATGTACCCAATCTTGTCCACTTTTGCTGATGTCATCACGCACCTGCCATAAAACGTGGGATGAACATCTGCTTCCCTCAGCAGAACTATTGTTATTCTGAAAAACCCTGCCGTCAAACCGGATACTTACAAACTCCCGAAAGTTAGCTCGCTGAATAAATCTGATTGAGCTTGGTTTCAATACACTGACCGGAATTTTTACATTGTCGATTGAGTATATAAAGTCATTTTGAGGCGCGTTGTATTCGTCTTTCGTATTATTATCATCATTAGGTATCTCGGAAGCCGGAAGCGCCGTGTCATTTTCAATCCGAGTCCATGCTCCATCGCCAAACTCCCACGCCATCGATTCTCGCTGTCTCGTAATGTCGAAAGTGACTGGTTCAGCACTGATTCCTTGAGGCAGCACTTGGAATTGAAATCCAATGGAGTGAGATATCCAATTATGGTTTGGCTGCGCGTCGAAAATCCCAAACTGTCCACTTAGCAAGTCCGTAAATGTTGTTTTGAACTGGTCAAACTCAGAATCCACATTTGGCGCTTTGTTGATCCACCCCGCCGGATACCCAACTCCATTGGTCTTCATTCCATTCGGTGCAAGCTGAGCCCAAACACCGGTTGCGTGGACGTGATCCAGTCCATTGACCTCCGCTGCGTTGGCAGGCTTGTAGCCGAGGACAATTTCTATGTCGCGCACGGCCGTGCTCGGAGCAGTTGCCTCCACCCAGACAATCTTGCTGAATCCACCTGGGCCTTCCGTGATTGGGAAAAATGCTGATTTGGGATCGTTTTGATCCATCTGGATCGCAGTCGTCTTGTTCGAGTCGGCCCAAAACTTGATGCTGCCGCTCGCTGCTGTCAGCTTGAGGGTTCCCGGAGAGCCTGGCGGGGCGTAAAGAACAAGCTTCATCAGGTCTACCTCCAAAGGCACTCCACCGTTTTGAACATTGTCAGCCACGCCGTTCCCATCCGTGTCGTTCAGATTTGCAACGGTGAATGCGCCGGTCGTATTTTGCCATTTGTACGGAGTGGCTTTTTGTGCTGCGAGCCCATTAAAGATTGTTAGCTGAAACAATGAGAATTTGAGCTTCTCCGTGTCGCCATTGGCGTTGCTGACTTGTGCGACAAACGGCCCCGCGATCAGCTGCCCGAGAAAAGTCCAAGGCGAAGCACCAGCACCCTTGAAGACGGCTATGTTCGATGCCGCCGGGTTGGCGGCGTTTGGCGGCACGCTCACCTCTGCTTGCACCTCGGACAGTTCCTCCTCATAGTCCGAGTCGTTTCCCTTAAGGAACTGCGGGGCGATTTCCACCGCTGCGTTGGCGGGGAATTCGGGGGTGATTTCTGTGCGGTAGGTGTTTGTGGCGTTGGGGAGCTGCATCTTGCGCTGGGATCCGCCGGCAAGGGTTACGGTCATCTGCACGCTGGCTCCTGCATCCAAGTCCGGGTCGCCATAGGCCACTTGGAGCTGGAAGGGTGGAAGTTGATCTGGCTCGGGCGTTCCGCTGCTGCCGGCGGGGCCCGAGCCGGGGCCGCCCATGCCGCCGCCCACCGTCGGGATTCCGGCGAGCACGGACGCGGTGGTGAAAACGAAGAGCGCCTGCGCCTGCATGGGTTGTGGTGGCGTGGCTGCGGAGAGAATCGCGGTCTTGTCGAGCGTCAGTTCGTAGCGCGTCGCGGGATCGAGCGCGGTGGCGAGGATGAAGAGCAGCGTTTTCGTTGGCGCGTCGTAGTAAAAATCGCCTTCCAAATCCGCGGAGGAACCGTGGGCGCGCAGATGCACGGTGGCCGCGGTGAGCGTCGTAGCGTCCATCGCCTCACTGAAGGCCACGCTCATCCCGCCAGCGCTGGCAGGATCCACCTGCGTTGCGTAGTTCCCCGGCGAGGCGGCAGCGACGAATGGCCCCTGCCCGGCGACGGGCAGCACGGGTGCGGGGCGCGTGCGGAAGCTCCATGTGAAGGCGTTGAGCAGCGGCCTGCCCATGAGGTTCGCGAAGCCGGTGCCGAGCGTAATGGTGTAGGCAGTGTCCGCATCGAAAGGCGCGGCGTGCGTGAGCGTCATGCGGTTCGTGTCGTAGTCGAAGGCCACGCCCACGGCGACGGGCACGCCAGTAGCCTGATTGACCACGGAGACGTTCGTGGAAACGAGCGTGTTCGGGTGCAACGGCTGGCTCCACTCGATCACCGGCGCGAAATCCGTGGCGACCTCGATGGCGGTCTCGCCGGGACGCACGAGCTTCACCCACGAACCAACAACGTCCAGCGTGTCCACCGTCGAGAACTCAGAGTGCCACGGTGCAAGCTTCGGGATGCCCGTGGTCGCGGCGGTGAAATCAATCTTGTAGTTGTTCACCGCCGTATGGTTCGAGCCCGCGGCGAAGATCGGGGAGGGCAGCAAAGCGACCGCCTTTCTGCCCGGCAGGATGATCACGCTGCCTGACGCTACGCTGGCGGAGGCGAGATAATCTTCCTGCGTGTGGAAAAGCTGGCGGACAAAAGCCGAAGGCACGCTGGCGACAGAGACGGGCAGCGGCTGGTTCAGATACACGACCACCGCACCATCGCGCGGATGTCCGGCCTGGTTGTCGAAAGGCTCCACGCGTACCACCTGCCACGGCATCGAGAGCGCATCGTTCCTGTTCGTGTTCAGCGCGGTCTCGAGATAGTCCGGCACGCCATCGCCGTCGGAATCCAGCACGGTGCTCGCATTGAACGTGTAGATTCGGTCCCAGTCCGCAAGCGCGTCCCCCGAGAGCCCGCCCGCGCGCGGCTGGACTCGGTAGCGGAAAAAAGACTGTGGCGCACCCTGGGGCACAACCACGCGCTGCGAATGCCGCGCTCCGTCACCGGGCAGAAATACCGAGTCCAGCGGTGTCCATATGCCCGCAGCCAGATCGTCGCTGGCCTCGATGCGGTATTCCCACAGCGAGCCGGTCTGCACGCTGAGAGTGAAGGTGTTCTGGGCGGAGAGGGCGATGTCCATCCTGCCATCCGGCGGAGCTTGCGCAGCCAGATGCGATGGGAAGAAAGCCATGAGGACGGTGAACGCCAGCAGGAATTGCAGGCGGTGAATGCCGCACCGGAGCCAACGGCCCGGGACGGTGTCTCGTTGGGTAATCGTTTGCATGGGAGATTTCCTGGGAGCGGCCGTGCCGCGCCGTTCAAAGCGACTCTGATACCAATCGGAGTCATTTATGGCTGTGCCGCTCCGCGGCGGCAAGCGCATAATTTTCCCAGCGTGCGAGACCAGCACGCGCTCACAGTCACCAAAATCGTCGCGGCTCTACGCGACGAGCGGAAGCGGCTCGGCTGGTCCTACGAGACGTTGGCCGTCGCCACTGACCTCAGTTCCTCCTGCATCCGGCACCTTGAGAAGGACCGCGCCACGCCCACACTGGTCACTTTGCTCAAGCTGGCCACCGCGCTCAGGCTGGATCTTGTGAAGCTCCTCGCCGCAGCGCGGAAGCCGGCGCACAGCCGTGTTTGAAGTACGTTCGAGAGTCGGCACTTCCTACGGTCAGAACAGCGCGCGCCGCAGGCTTCGTGATCCTTTTCGTTGAGGCCCGTGGAAAATTCCCGCTCGCCGATCCACTACGCGAGTCCATACGCTCTACCCCGCCTTTCGCTAACCCGCCTCCCCATGAACTGCGCCTCCTCCGCCCTGCCGCAGCACCTTCACCCGCACCCTCGCATCGCGCGCCGCGATTTCCTCCGCCGCAGCGCGCTCGCCGCGGGCGCGTGTGTCGCGGGCGGCGCGGCGCGCGCTGTGGCGGATGCGCCGGCGAAAAATGCGGACATCGCCGTGCTCAATCCGCGCGCGCGCATCCCCGTGAGCATCATCATTGATGACTCGACGGTGCTCGTGAATCTGAACCGCTTCGCGATGCCGCAGTTCGACGCGGTGCATCGCGGCGCGAACCCGATCTACCAGCGCAACTGGCGCGAGTGGCCGGTCGAAATCCCCGACAGCTTCGTGCGCAAATTCGCCGAGTGGAGCGCGGAGAATGGCGTGAAGGGAAAATACAGCATCGTGCCATTTCCCGCGTGCGTCGGGCGGCTCGATCGCGGCCTGCCCGGCTGGTCGCAGCGCGAACTCGACGACAGCCTCAAACTCGTGCGCGAGGCGATGCTGCCAAACTGGGACATCCATCCCGAGATGCTCACGCACACACGGGTGATTGATACGAAGACCGGCCATCCCTTTCCCGAAATCTCGCCGAAATTCATGGAGAACTGGGAGTGGACGACGGGCCGCAGCGCCGACGAGATCGGTGAATACATGGCGTATGCACTCCGCATTTTGAAAAATGTCGGCCTGCCGTGCGAGGG
>JANXZI010000115.1 GCA_025355595.1 Spartobacteria bacterium | reverse complement strand
GTTACTTCCGCCGCTTCGTCAAAGGCTGGCGCGGCATCGCCCGCACCACGTCGCAGGATTTCATCCACTGGACAGATTTCGTCGAGATGGAGGCGAACCTCCCGCGCGAGCACCTTTACACGAGCTGCACGCAACCTTACTTCCGTGCGCCGCACCTTTACGTGTCCACGCCCACGCGGTTCATGGATCAGCGCGGCGCGGCCACCGACATCCTATTCATGACCACACGCGGCGGCGCGAAATATGACCGCACCTTCACGCAGGCCTTCATCCGCCCCGGCCTCAGCAAGGATAAGTGGGGGAACCGCGCGAACTATGCCGCCATCGGCATCCATCAGACTAGCGCTACTGAGATGTCCCTCTTCCTCACCGGCGGACGTCGTTACACGCTGCGACTCGATGGCTTCGCTTCCATCAATGCCCCGCTCAGTGGCGGCGAACTTATCACGAAGCTGTTCAAGTTCACCGGCGGAAAACTGGAGATCAATTACTCCACCAGTGCCGCCGGCAGGGTGCGCGTGGAACTGCAGGATGCGGATGGCAAGGCGCTGCCGGGCTTCGCGCTCGATGACTGCCTGCCGATTTACGGCGACGACATCGCGCGCTTCGTGCAATGGAAAGACGGCGATGATGTGAGCGCATTCGCCGGCAAACCCGTCCGCCTGCGTTTCGCGATGGAGGACGCCGATCTCTTCTCGCTGCGCTTTCAAAAGTAGTCCTGGCTTTGAAAGCATCCCGCCTCCGATCTTATCGCTTTGCGACGGCGTTCGCTAAGAATATGACGCTGCGCGGGTGAGGCAACCGCCCGTTGCCCTCCGTCTCCTCCATGTTCCTCTCAAAGGTAGAGACTCCTCCTATATGACGATTGCCAACTTCTGCGCCGCCCGCCTTCCAGCGACACTTATCAGCCCATTGTCGGACGGCGCTGCAGCGTCTGACGCCCTTAAGTGACATGCCGCGCGAAGAGCGGACCCTGTATAGCGCCGGGGATCTCGCATGGCAGCGCAAGACCCTCGAAGAGGCGCTCGCTCTTACCAAGGCCGACCCGCAGGTGCAGGAACGCCTGGGCCAGGTCATGCGGCACTTCCGCGCTCACGAGCTATTCGCCCTGGCCACGCACACGCCCGATCAGTTGGATCGCGCCGCGAGAGGGCCGGGCGTCAATGGCCCGCAACTGGCTTACTACGTCCGTTGCCTCTGGCAACGCCGGATCAAAGGAATGAAATTGCTCGGCCGGCGTTTTGAAAACCTCGCGAGCACCGCCGTGATCCGCGTAAACAGCGGCAAGATCGCCGCCGATGGCTCGTGGGACGCCGAGCGCACGCAGCCGGTCAGCGAGGCCGAGCCGGCGGTGTATGCGCTCGAATGGAAACAGCCGCAGACCCTACGCGGACTTGCGCTGAAGGAAATTGACGGCGCGGTGACCGAAGTGGACGTCTTCACCGGCGCGCCCGGAACGGCCGTGAACATCGAAGCAGCCGACGGCTGGGAGAATGTCGCCAGCTACCAGCAGCGCCTCCGCCATTACTATCAGCCGGATCCGCTGCACAATTCCGCGCCGCGCTACCTTGATGGCTACGTGGATTTCGGGCGCGAAGTCAGCACGCGCGCCGTGCGTCTGCGCGTCGTGAAGCAATGGGACACGAAGGACCACTACCCGAGCGGCGTGCGCGCCGATCAAGGCGGGCAGGTTCTCGATCTGAAACGCTGCCACGTCTATGGCGTCGCGGCGCTCAAGTATCTCGGCGGCGAGAAGACCGTGGACCCGCTCGTCACCGAGCGCCTCGAAGTCCTCGACGCGGCCACGGGGAAAATTGTGCAGGAAGTCCATCTGCCGAAAGTCGGATCGCCCGGCGGCGCGACGGCGCGCGGCAACGTGCTAGCGATCAATTCGCACGGCGAAATTTTCGCGATCTCGGACGGCAAACTCGTGCGCGTGGATCTTGGGGGCGGCAAGCATCAGGTGCTCGCCAGCGATCTCATCACGCCCACCGCGCTTGCGTGCGACACGGCAGGGAACTTCTATGTTTTCGATGCTGCGAAGGACCGGAAAAACATCCGCGTGTACGACGCGGGCGGCAAATTCACGCGCACCATCGGCGCGATCGGTGGCTATCAGACCGGCGCATGGGATCCGAACCGCATGGAGCACATCAGCGCGCTCGCCGTGGACAAGCGCGGCCAGGTCTGGGCTGTGGACAGGAACTACTGGCCGAAGCGCGTGAGCATGTGGAGCAACGACGGGAAATTCCTGAGGGAGTTCCTCGGCCCCACGCATGGACTGGGGTGTGCTCGTCAGCGGCCCCGACGGCACCGAAGTCCTGCGCCGCGACTACTGGTCGAACAAAGCCACGCAAATCACCGCCGACGCTCTGAAATAACGTCCGCGTTCCTCGTGGAAGATCCGAGCGCTCTACTTGCCGTTCTGCAGAGCCGAAGCCATGCGGGCGATGATGCCATCGCGCGCCTGCGTGAGCGGCTGCCATGTCGCGGCGGGCACGGTTGACGCGGACTGCTCCATCGCGAGACACAGCCATTCGACATCCGCAGGATCGGTCGCTTCCATCGCCGCCTTGATGAATGCCGCGCGCTGCGATTCCGGCACGGGGCCGGCCTGCTCGCGGAGGCGCGCGAGCATCGCCGAAAGTTTCTCCGCGCCCTCGTGCAAACGGCGCAAGCTCGCGATCCCCTGGACATCCGTCTCATGCACGCGGCGCTTGATCGCGTTGTGGAAAATCCGATCGTAGAGCCGCACTCGGCGATGGACTTCCAGCACGCGCTGCACGCCATCGGGATCGCCGAGGCGGTGGAGCGCGATCGCGGCCCCCGTGATCGTGCTGCCGTGCGGCCGTGCAAAGACATCGGGCGCGGGCTCGTCCTCGGTGCCCACCTTGCACACGGACTCCGCACGCGCGAGCAATTCGCGGAGCAGCGGGATCGCATCCGCATTTCCCAGCCATCCGAATGCCTCGATTGCCGCGTCCTTCGTCGGCTCCTTTTGCACCGCGTCGTGGATGAGGCCGTATGCCGCGGGATCGCGTGATGCGCCGAGCAGGATCAGCCCCGCCTGCCGTCCCTTGATGTCGGGGCTGAATTTTTCAAGCGACTCTCGGAGCTTCGCCCCCACTCCGTTTTCGCGAATGGCAGCAGCGCGCGAAACACGCTCGCGAGATCCACCTTTTCGCCGTCCTCGGGTCGCATGACGTGGGAGAAAAGCGCATCGGCAGTCTGCAGATCCGGGCGCGCGCAGTGGCGAATTTACGCGACCGATCAGCGGACGATCATCCAATCGAGCTTCGCGCCGTCGGGCGCGGGCTTGTCGAACTGCACGGTGAATCCCTTCGCCTCCTTCTTCACGATCGCGCGGTTGCTGATCCAGTTTTGCTCCACGAACACGGCGTAGTCCTCGTCGCTCTCTTCGACGGCGAAGGCGATGCTCGCACTCGTCTGCCCCGATTTCATGGCGACATTTTTTCCGCGCAGGTTCCGCGATGGCTTCGCGTCGGCGGAGAGACCCGAGGCCGTGAGCGGGCCGTCGAAGCGCGCGCCGCCGCCAGTGAAATTGAATTCGCCCGTGTCGCGCGCGACCGTGAGCGAGGCGATCTTGGGCGGCGCTTCTTTGTCCGTGCCATAGTGCCATTTGATCGGCTGCACTCGATCGTTGGGCTGCGTGAAGAGGATCGCGGCATTGCCGGTGTCGGCGGAAAATTTCAAGGCAGTGTTGCTCACGGCACCGAGGTCAATGATGCGATCCCACGCGGGATTTCGGTCGTAGCGAGTGCCCGTTTCTTTCTCGAAACTCCCCGAACCGCCGTGGACCCAGAGCATCGAGTCGCGCATCACCGAGCCGTGGTTTGCGATGTCGATCACCGGCGCGGGGAACGCGCCGGGCACGGCATCCCACAGCCAGCTTCGGAATGAAATCGGCTTGAACGGATCGGGACCGATGGCCTGCTCGATCGCATCGCCCGGGGCGAAATCCACATCCGTCCCGGTGAACGAAGTCGGCACGAGCTTCACAGTCCGCTTGGGATTGTTCACGCCCTCGGAGACGTCGAACGCATTCGCGCCCGGCGCGATGATGTAATGCAGCGGCTTCTCATGGCCGTCCCAAGAGTAGCTCTCGGGCTTGTAAAGCGTGAGGCCGCCCGCGGACTTCGCGCCCCACCAGTGCCGCACGACGCGGATGTCCTTCGTGCCGTCGGCATTTTTCGTCACGCTATCAATCAGGAACCAGCGGCGCACATCCGTGTTCGGGATGCACTCGTCCTTTTCATCCACGGAAAAATATCGGCCCACGGCGTCCTCCGTCACCGGCGCTTCGGCGGAGAAGCGGATGAGGCCGCCCATGTTCAGCGAATTGATTCCGAGTTTGTTTTTCTCGACCGTCGTCGGGTAGCTCTTGCCGTGGAAAACCGGATTCGGCGAAGTCG
>JANXZI010000105.1 GCA_025355595.1 Spartobacteria bacterium | reverse complement strand
GCGCGAGCGAACTGAGGAAGGCGAACATGTCCTCGATCTCCTGCACTTCGGTCTCCTTATAGACTGTGGTGTTGGTCGCGACCTGATAACCGAGAATCTTCGCCATGCGCATCGCCAGCACGGCCTCCTTGAAGACGCCCTCGCGCTCGACGATGAGATCGTGCGTCCGCTCCAAGCCGTCGAGATGCACGTTCCAATACATCCATTGCGTCGGCGAAATGACCGACTTCTTCGCGTCCTTCGGGCCTTTGCGCGCCTCGTCGGCCTGCGCATTCGTGATGAGTTCCTCACTCACGAGCATCTGGGCTTTCGCCTCGGCGGCGTCCTTATTTTTTGCAAAAAGTGACGCCAGATAGTCACGCATCTTCTTCCGCATCGCCGTGGCGTTTGTGCAGATGTAGATGATGCGTTTGCGCTTCAGCAGGCCCGCGACGAGATCCTCGATGTGCGGGTAGATGAGCGGCTCGCCGCCGCAAATGCTCACCATCGGCGCGCCGCATTCGTCGGAAGCCTGGAGGCAGTCTTCCAGCGGCATCACGTCCTTGATCGAGGTCGAATATTCGCGGATGCGCCCGCAGCCGGTGCAGGTGAGATTGCAGGTATGGAGCGGCTCAAGCTGAAGCACGGTGGCGAACTTTTTGACGCCGCGGATCTTGTTGCTGATGATGTGGCGGGCGATACGTGCCGTGAGGGCGAGTGGAAAACGCATATTGGGCGCGGGTGATACAGGCCGTTAACCAATTCGGCAAGCGCCAAGGTGGATTTTTTCCCGCGCTTGCGCGGGCTGGCGTTGCGAAAATGTGCGCGGCGTGAGCAGGCGAGGCCGCGAGAGTGTGCTCGTGAAGTGCGGGTGCCGTGGGTTGTTACCCCATCATGCATCTCGTCCGCGGACTGACCATTTTGTTTCTCGCAGCCGTCTCATTTTCCCTCGGAGGCGAGCCGCTGCCGGGCACGCAGCCGCTCACGGCGGAAGGCGATCTCTCGGCGAAGATGGTGGAGGGGATTGACCGCTGGCTGATGCGGGTGGGGGAGATGATTGACAGGGAGCGCCCATTTCTTTGGATGAATGATACGGCGCTACCGCCTGCCGAACTTCGAGCGGAGCTCTCTGACATGATCGGATCGGTGGACCAACGGCGCAGCGGTGAACTGCTCGTGCAGATGGACCCCGCCGAAAAAGGCACGGTGACCCCAGCCGGGTCGTATGCAGTGCGGAAAGTGGTCTGGCCGGTCTTCGATGGCGTTCATGGCGAGGGGTTGATTTTGCAGCCGTCGGAACCGGCGAAAGCCGCGGTCATCGCACTGCCGGATGCGGATCAGACGCCCGAGCAGTTCGCCGGCGTTCAGCCGGGAGTCTTGCCGGTGATGCAATTTGCGCGAAGGCTTGCGGAGAAGGGATTTTTCGTCGTGGTTCCGGTGCTCGTGGATCGCCGTGACGAATGGTCCGGCAGCGAGAAGCTGAAGCGTTTCACAAACGCCCCTCATCGCGAATGGATCCACCGGCAGTCGTTCGAGGCTGGCCGCACGCTCATCGGCTACGAGGTGCAGAAAGTTCTCGCAGCGGTGGACGCACTCAAGGGGCCATCGGCGAAACTGCTCGCGCCCGGTGCAAAGATCGGATTGCTCGGCTACGGGGAAGGCGGCTCAATTGCGCTGCACGCTTCCGCACTGGATCCACGGATTGAAGCGGCTTTCGTCGAAGGGTATCTCGGTGCCGGAGAGAGCGACGAGGCGATTTACCGGAATGTCTTTGGAAAGCGGTTCAGATTCACGGACGCGGGAATCGTTGGTTTGATCGCACCGCGCCCGTTGCAAACCGGCTTTTGTGATGTGCCGAAAATTCCTGGGCCGGCTGCGGTGAAAAATGGCCGCAGAGGTGCGGCACCAGGAGATGCCATGGGGATCAGTCTGGCGTTGCAACGCAGCGTTGTGGACGAAGCGGAGTGGAACCAGCAAATGCGCGGAATGGCACCCACGCAGAAGATGGAGAGTGCAGCCGCCTTCATGGCAACATCGCTGGGCGTCCGACTGCAGGACGGGCTGCTGAAAAGTATTGTGCAGTGCAGCAGCGACGCCGCTGCGATTGACGCCCGCCAGCGGCGCACGGTGCGCGAGCTGGAGGAATTTTCGCAGACGATTCTCCGCGACAGCGAGCGTGTGCGGAAGGCGCTGCCGATTTGGACGAAGCTGAAGCCGGGCGCGGAATGGGACGCGGTGCAGAAGGAGGCGCGCGCGGATTTTTGGGAGAAGGTGATCGGCAAATTGCCGGGGGAATATCTGCCGGCGAGTCCGCGCACCCGGCTGATCCACGACAAGGAAAAGTGGCGCGGCTACGAGGTTATGCTCGATGTGCAGCCAGCCATTTTTGCGTGGGGAACTTTGCTCGTGCCGAAGAATCTTAAGCCGGGCGAGCGCAGGCCCGTGGTCGTGTGCCAGCACGGGCTGGAGGGATTGCCGGCGGATACGATCACGGAGGATCCGGCGTCGCAGGCGTGGAAATTCTACAAGGGCTTCGCGGCGAAATTGTGTGAGCGCGGGTTCATCGTGTATGCGCCGCATAATCCGTATCGCGGGCAGGACAAGTTCCGCATGTTGCAGCGCAAGGCGAACCCGCTCGGGCTGTCGCTCTTTTCATTCATCATCGCGCAGCACGATGTGACGACGCAGTGGCTCGCGTCACTGCCCTTCGTGGATCCGGAGCGCATTGCATTCTACGGGCTCAGCTACGGCGGGAAAACGGCGATGCGTGTCCCCGCGGCGCTGGAGCGATACTGCCTCTCGATTTGCTCGGGCGACTTCAACGAGTGGGTGATGAAGTGCGCGTCGAACTCGCATCCGAACGGCTACATTTTCACCGGCGAATGGGAAATCTGGGAGTGGAATCTCGCGCACACTTTCAACTACGCGGAGATGGCGCTGCTCATCGCCCCGCGCCCGTTCATGGTCGAGCGCGGGCACGACGATGGCGTGGGGCTCGACGAGGA
>JANXZI010000066.1 GCA_025355595.1 Spartobacteria bacterium | reverse complement strand
GTGGCTGATGCGCTCCCACAGCGCCGCAAAGTCCGGGTCGAGATAGACCGCCTTGTTGAGCTTCGCCGTGTGCCGCTGGCGTTTGTCCATGATGCGGCCTTCAAACTTCACGTCGCACTCGTCCTCCAGCTCCGTTTGCAGCTTCCGCGCGAAGTCCGCGAAGCTCTCATTGGCGATCACCGTGAGCCGGTTCACGCGCGGATCGTCGCAGCGTGTGCCGTTCTCCAAGCGTGCCAGCCGCAGGCCGCGCCCGATTTCCTGCCGTTTGCGAATCTCGCTCGTGCCCTCGCGCAGCGTGCAAATCTGAAACACGTTCGGATTGTCCCAGCCCTCGCGCAGCGCCGAGTGGGAGAAGATGAAACGCAGCGGCTCGTCGGGCGAAAGCAGCCGCTCCTTTTCCTGCATGATGAGCCGGTAGGCTTCGTCGTCGGCCTTCGTGCTTTTGCCCTCTTTCGTGTCCTTCGCCGCGCCATCCGTGTCCCGTGCAAAGTAGCCATTGTGAACGGACTCGACGGGCAGCGCCGTGAGCGTGGCGAACTCCGTGCGCGCGGCAATCTTCGCATAGGCTTCCGTAAACCATTGCCGGATTTTCCCGTCCGCCGCCGCATAGTTTGCCACGCGGTCTATGAAGAAAAGCGAGAGCACCTTGATGCGCTCGCCATCCGCGCGCGTGCTCAGTGCGAGTTCCTTGCGGAAATGCTCCGCAATCGTCTCCTCGATTTGCACGCGGAGGATCGCGTCCGTGTGGCCGCCTTGCGCCTCGCCGACACGCAGCGTCACGCCATTGCCAAACGAAACGAAGCCGCTCTCCGCATTGATTTCCGTGACGACAAAGCCCCGGTAAATCTCACGCTGTCCGCTCAGAGCGTAGAGGTCCGCGCCGTTCTTTCGCACTGTCACTGGTTTCCGCTTTGTCCCGCTCACTTGCTCCACGTCAATCTTGAGCTTCGCCGCGAGGCCGGTTCGCGAGGCCGTCACGCTCTCCAGCCCGACAAAGGCCCGGTTGAAGTCGCCGCCCTCGACGACGGAATCCACCTCGATGCGCTTCACGAGCCGCAGGTCGTAGGCGCGCACCGGGTCGAGCCGGTAGAGCAGGTTGTGAATGTTCCGATGCGTCGCCGAGTAGCGCAGCGTGAAAATCGGGTTCAGCTCCGCGATGGCCCGGCGCGCGTTCTCGCTCTCCATGTTTTGCGGCTCGTCCATGATGACCACGGGCGCGCACTGCTGGATGAACTCAATCGGACGCCGACCTTGCATCCGGTCGCTCTCACGCCGCATCACGTTCTCATCGCGCACGAACGCCTGGATGTTCATCACCAGCACTTGCAGGTGAGTGCTCACCGCGAACTGCCGCAGCCGCGACGCCTGCGCCGAGTCATACACCCATGAGTCGAGCGGCGTGTTGTCGTAGAGCGCGTCGAAGTGCTCCCGCATCGTGCGCAGGCTATTCAAGACGCCTTCGCGGATCGCGACACTCGGCACGACGATCACGAACTTCGCCCAGCCGTAGAGCCGGTGCAGCTCGTAGATCGTGCGCAGATAGACATACGTCTTGCCCGTGCCCGTCTCCATCTCCACGGAAAAATTGCGCGCGCCGAGAATGTCGTCGCTCACGAGCGCCGCCGCGGGTGTCTCGCCGCCGATGCCGTTGCGTTGCTGAATCTCGCGCAGGTTTTCAAGCAGCCGTGTGTCGCTGATTCCCAGCGCATTCGCCACGCCGAGCCGGTCGAGCAGTTCGCCGCCGAAAATATCCGGCTGCCACTCGAAACGCCCGGCGGCTGCCGACTGCCCGGTGAAAAGCTCCGTCGTCGCGCGGATGGCGTCGAGCTGATAGGGCTGCTGCGCGTCGAATTGGAATTTCACGGCTTTTCCTTTCCGCCCTTCTTCGGCGGCGGCTTCCGGCCCTTTTCGAGCTGCTTCGCCTGCGCTTCAAAGTCGGCATCCACCGGCTGCGGCGCGGCCAGTTGTGCGCGGCGGAATTTCTCGTATTCCGCCTCGGCGTGGCGGAGCGCATCTTCGTGAGACGCGCTCCCGAGATCGTCGAGCACGTTGCGTTCGTTGAAGCGGATGAAGTCATCCAGCCGCCGCGCCCAATCCCGCATATACATCACCTTGCGCGAGAGCGCCTGAAGCTCCGCAAAGTCGAGATACTGGCTCACGAGCCGGTTCAGGAGTTCGAGTTCCTCCGCGCTCAGATAGTTTTTCGCGATGCCCGCGTCGTCCTTGCGGATGCGTTTGCCCGCCCACGTCGTCAGCCCCATGTTCGGCTTCGTGGCGTCGGCGCGGTCGAGCAACACTTCGGCGGCGGTGTGCCCGTGCGCCGCCCAGTGCAGCTTGTTCTGCACGGCTGCAAAAAACTTCCGTGCTTCATTCGTCGTTCGGTCGTAGTCCACGCTCGTTGCGAAAATATCCAGCGCCTTGCGCCAAAAGACCCGCTCCGAGCTGCGGATGTCGCGGATGCGCGCGAGCAGCTCGTCGAAATAATTTCCGCCACCGCCGCGCTTCAGCCGTTCGTCATCCATCGTGAATCCTTTCACGAGGTATTCGCGCAACCGCTGCGTGGCCCAGATGCGGAACTGCGTGCCGCGATGCGATTTCACCCGGTAGCCGACGGAGATGATCACATCGAGGCTGTAATATTCCACCTCGCGAGAAACCTCGCGCCCGCCTTCGCTTTGAACTGTTGCAAATTTTGCAACAGTTCCCGTCTCCGGCAGTTCGCCTTCCTCGAACACATTGCGGATATGCCTCGAAATGACGGATTTGTCCCGCTGGAACAGCTCCGTCATCTGGCCGATGGAAAGCCATGCCGTCTCCCCTTGAAAGCGCACTTCAACGCGTGCCTGTGCGTCTTCCGTCTGGAACAGGATGACTTCGGATGCGGGCGGTTTTTCGTCGGGCATGGCGGGCGTTTCCTACGCGGTGCGGAACTGGATGCCGTGACTTTGAAATTCGAGCTGTGCGTTCACCTTCAGCGCGTCGTTGCCTTTGAACGCCACGTCGAGGCAGAGCACGGACTTCGGCTTCAGCGCCGCCATCGCGCGCAGGACTTCGCGCGTGAGGTTGCGCGAGAGGCAGATGAGCAGCCGGCCCTCGTCGAGCGCGTAGGCGCGCTGGCCGGCGGCGTCGTGCGCGACGGCGGGCGCGTGCAGGGGCAGGCCGCTCTTGAGCATGAGTTCGCAGAGGAGTGCCTGCTCGCCCGCATCCGCGCGCACGTTGTCGGCGGTGAGCTTCCATTGCTCGGCGAGTGCCGCCGGGTCGCGCGGCGCGAGCGCGGGATCCCACACGGCGAAATTGCTCTCCGCGAGCTTGAACACGCGGAAGCCCAGGTCGCCTG
Organism: Spartobacteria bacterium; assembly: GCA_025355595.1. GTDB lineage: Bacteria > Verrucomicrobiota > Verrucomicrobiia > Chthoniobacterales > Chthoniobacteraceae > SXWH01. The sequence continues at coordinate 535 of JANXZI010000066.1, read as the reverse complement.
CTGCGACGCTCGCCTCTGTGGATGAGTCTCCGGCTGCCGGTTCTTCCATCAGTCGGAACTCGCTTTCGTCCCGCGGTGCGGCGGCCCTGGCTTTCGCGTGGATCTTCGCGATGACGCGCCGCACACGCTCCTTGGTAATCTCGGCGATGGTCGGGAAGTCTTCGCGCCCCGTCGGCTCCGGCAACTGCACGAGCACAAACTTCCGATTCCCGCCGTCCTCGGCGTTCAGCTCCATCACTGCCTGCGCGGTCACACCGCTCCCGGCGAAAAAGTCCAACACGATACCTTCTTCCTCCTTCGTGGTTCCTAATTCGAGTGTCCGCCGAATCAGTCGGATTGGTTTGGGAGTCTCGAACGGAACATTGTCGGCGAACAATGCTTTAAGGTCTTTTTTTACTGTAACTTCTTTTACGGGTTTGCTAGTTTCCTTTTTAGCAGGCTTATCTTCAAATACCATGTTATTGGACTCTTCTTCTGTAAAGTAATTGGCCACCTTTATTGTTTCTGTAGAATTTTCTTTGGCAAGTTTTATGGT
>JANXZI010000059.1 GCA_025355595.1 Spartobacteria bacterium | reverse complement strand
TTCGCCCAAGGGGAAAGGATCGTACGCGTGCGCCGGGTCCGGTCGAAGCTCAGGAGTCTCCTCTCCCGGTTGCGGTGACAGAGGAAAAGACATTCAGCGATTCAATGTTCTGACTTTGTTGATACAGTGCTTGGCCAAGTTTGCGTTGCAGGATTCAGGCCAAGTCTGGCAGCGGCGAGGGCAGCAGTCTGCGGTGGAATCCAGTCCGGCACACTTGGATGATCGAGGTATGGAACTCAAGCTCCAAACTCCCCTCGCCGGCGCGCGCAGCCCGGTGGAACGCGACCTCCGGACGCGTTTCCGGTTTCGCGCTGGCCAGCCGTCCTCCGAAGCGTGCCCGGAAGGTTACACTCCCCCGGGCCGCTTTTCCTCTCCGGCCATATTTCACGAACGCGAGTGGCGCCCCGCGCCATATTGGATTTGTAAATCCGTTCGCCATGATTGACGATCCTACGATGCGCGGCCCGATGACTGTTCGCAGTTGCCCTCGACTTTCATCACGAATGTATCGGGACGGAAAGTCGTTTGCATTTGGGCTGACCGCGAATCAGGAGGCTGAGGGAAAGGAGCCGCCGCTTTGAACGAACTGCTCGAGGAACTCCGCTCGCGCGACATCACGCTGTGGCGCGATGGTGACAACCTGCGTTTCAACGCACCCTCGGGAGCGCTGTCGGCGGAGTTGAAGTCGAGGCTGATCGCACAAAAGGCGGAGCTGCTGGCGCATCTTTCCGCTGGCGCGAACGCCACTGGAATCATCCCTCGCGCAAATCGCAGTGGTGGTGTTCCGCTGTCATTCGCGCAAGAACGGCTCTGGATGATGGATCGGCTCACGCCAGGCTTGACCGCCTACAATCTGGTGAACTGGTGGCGGGTCACGGGACCATTGGACGTGATGGCGCTGGAACGCAGCCTCCAAGAAATCGCACTCCGTCACGAAGTTCTTCGCACGACTTTTTCCACGGGGGAGAATGGGGAGGCGGCACAGATCGTCCATCCCTCCGCACAGCTCTCGATGCGGCATTTATCTGTCGTGTCCTCCTCGCTTTCACAGCTTGCCGAGGAGGAAGCAGCACACGTTTTCGATCTCGTCACTGGGCCGCTCTGGCGCGTCACGCTGGCGCGTCTGGGGGAAAGGGAACACGGGCTGTTTGTCACATGGCATCACATCATCTGCGATGCGTGGTCGTTCGCCATTTTCGCGCGGGAGCTTGGGGCGCTTTACTCCGCGTTTCAATCCGGCCAGCCGAATCCGCTGCCCGATCTCCCGTTGCAATTCGGCGACTATTCGGCCTGGCAGCGGGAAAAATACACGGGCGACAGCATGGCCTCGCATCTCGCCTTCTGGCGCGCGCGCCTCGGTGGTGATCGCGCGCCGCTGCCGGTCCCCGCCGAGCGCAACCGCCCGGCGCGGCAGAGCCACCGCGGCGGGGTGCGCACCCGCGATCTCCCGGGCGCGCTGGCCTCGAAGGTGCGCGATCTCTCGCGCGCGGAGGGCGTGACGCTCTTCATCCTCACGCTCGCGGCTTTCAAGGCGCTGCTCGCCCGCTACTGCGGTGAGACGGACATCTGCATTGGCTCGCCGATCGCGCAGCGCCCCAACGTGGAGACGGAAGCCCTGATCGGTTTTTTCCTGAACATGCTTGCGCTGCGCAGCGATCTTTCTGGCGACCCGGATTTCCGCGAATTGCTCCGGCGCGTGCGCTCGACGGTGCTGGATGCCTTTCAGCATCAGGACGTGCCGTTTGAAAAAATCGTGCATGAACTCCATCCGGCCCGCGATCTCAGCCACCAGCCGATTTTCCAGATCGCCTTCGTCCTTCTTCCCCCCGACGCGACGGTGCCGGCCTTCGCCGGCGCCACGGTGATCCCGCAATCCATCCCGGTCATCAGCGCAAAATTTGACCTCACGCTCTTCATCGAGGAGACGTCCGAGGGCCTGCGCGCGACCATGGAATACAGTGCGGACCAGTTCGAGGCGGCCACCGCGGATCGAATGCTCGAGAGCCTTGAATTGCTGCTCGAGGGCATTGTCGCCGACCCGTCCATTCCGCTTTCGCGCCTCCCAATTCTCAGCGCCACTCAGCGGCAGCGCATCCTCACGGAATGGAGCGGCTCCGAGCGCCCGTATCCGCAGGACCAGACGATCGCCGCGCGCTTCGCGGAGTGCGCCGCGCAAACCCCAAACGCGATTGCCGTGATCGAAGATGGCGAGCGGCTGACCTATGCGGAACTGGACACACGCGCTAATCGCGTGGCTCGTTTTCTTCAATCACGCGGGATCCATGCGGGCGATTTCGTCGGGCTGCGCGCCAGGCGTTCACTGGCATTTGTCGCGAAGCTGCTCGGCATCGCGAAGGTCGGTGCCGCCTACGTGCCGCTGGATGAAAACGAACCCGCCACGCGGCTCGAAGGAATGAAGAACGCCTGCGCGCTAATCCTCGATGCGGAAGCAGAGGTTGATGTTCCCGTTGATCCCGTGGCACCCGCAGGACAGCCCGATGGCCCGGCTTACGTGCTCTTCACATCGGGCTCCACCGGCGTTCCGAAAGGCGCGATCATCCCGCATCGGGGCATCACCCGCCTCGTCGTGAACAACAACTACGCACCGTTTCAGTCGGACGATGTCGTCGCGTTCGCATCGAATGTCTGCTTCGACGCCGCGACCTTCGAGATCTGGGGCGCGCTGCTGAACGGCGCGGCGCTGGTCATCACGCCGCGTGACGTGCTGCTCTCGCCGAGCGCATTGGAAGCCCACCTCACGAAGCACCGCGTGACCGTCCTTTTTCTCACGACATCGCTCTTCAACCGGATCGCGCACGAAGCCCCCGCAATGTTCCGCACTCTGCGAATTCTCGTTTTTGGAGGCGAAGCGGCGGACGCCGCGAGTGTCCGCCTCGTGCTCGACAATGGAATGCCGCAGCGGCTCGTCAACGGCTACGGCCCGACGGAGACGACCACGTTTGCGATCTGCCATGGGATCGAAAGTGTCGCGGGCGCAACCGTCCCCATCGGGCGTCCCATCGCCAATACGCGCGTATTTCTCCTCGATGGTGCTGGACAGCCCGTGCCGGTCGGAGTCTCGGGTGAAATTTTCATCGGCGGCCCCGGAGTCGCGCTCGGCTATCACGGAGCGCCGCAACTCACGGCGGAAAAGTTTTCCGAAACCGAGTTCGGGAGGCTGTACCGCACCGGCGATCTCGCACGCTGGCTGGCGGACGGCACGATCGAATATCTCGGAAGAATGGATCAGCAAGTGAAGCTCCGCGGTTTCCGAATTGAGCCGGGCGAGATCGAGACAGTGCTCCAGCAGCACCCTCAAATCCGCCATGCGGCCATCGTCGCTCACTCGGAGGCCGGCACGGCGCATTCACTCATCGCGTACCTCGTGGCGCAGGCGGGCGAGCGTGTGGAGGATTCGGCCCTGCGCGAGTTTCTGTCGCAGCGCTTGCCTGCGTACATGGTTCCGTCCGCATTTGTCTGGCTGGACGCGATGCCACTCACGCCGAACGGAAAACTCGACACGCAAAAACTCCCCTCGCCCGACGCATCGGCAGCCTCCACTTCCGCCGCTGCGATTCCCCCGCGCAATGACTGCGAGCGCGACATCGCCGCGATTTGGGAACGTGCGCTCGGACGCAGTGCCTCGTCGGTCTTCGAGGATTTTTTCACCACCGGCGGCCACTCGCTGCTGGCACTGCGACTGCTGGGCGAGATCCGCGGAAAATTCGGGATCGAAATTCCCGCGCGGCGACTTTTTGAAACCCCCACCATCGCAGGCCTCGCGGAGTACGTCTCGGCGCACACGCCCGCAGCAGTTGCCGCCGGAAAATTCCTGGTGTCCGTCCAGCGCGGCGATCCGTCTCTGCCTCCACTCTTCCTCGTGGCCGGCGGCTGGGGCGGCGAGATCGAGTTCCTCGTCTATGGCGAACTGTCCCGGCAGATCGACCCCGCCCGTCCCATCTGGGGCCTGAAGGCGCGCGGCGCGGGGACCGGCGAGGCACCGCACCCCAGTGTGACTGAGATGGCCGCCGACTACCTCCGCGAAGTCCGGCAGATTCAGCCGCAGGGCCCGTATCTCCTGGCCGGCGAATGCGTCGGCGGCATCTGCGCATACGAGATGGCCTGCCAGCTTGAGTGTGCCGGGGAAAGTGTGGCCCTGCTTGTGCTATTGGACACCTCGGTGCCCACCCAAAGCCAACTGCAAGAATACCTCGATGCCGAAGCGCAGAAGCGCGCCGCCTGCTCGCCGGCGCTGACGATCCCGCAGCGCATCCGTCATCACCTCGCTCGCATGGCGGGGTTGTCGGTCGGGGAGAAATTTGGCTACATCTTTTCCAAGGCTGCCCGTCGCCGAAAAAGTGAGCCTGAGGATGCACCGGCGAACGCGAATCCGGAGCCGCATCCGCGGGGACAAAAGGACTACCCCCTCACTCTGCTGAGGCACCGGCTCCGGCCATACTGCGGCACCGTGACACTGCTCAGTGATGAGGAGTCGTCGCGCCTCTACGGGAAATTTGGCTGGGAAAATATTCCTGTCGCGCGGCTGGAAACGCACATCCTGCCGGGCACGCACCTCAGCTACATCCGGGAAGACGCCGCGACCGCCGCCGCGAAGCTCCGGGAGCTGATCTCTCGCACACACCCACATTTTTCAACATGATCCAGCCACCTCTTGACTGGCTCCCAGGCCCCGTCCGCCCGCAGCTCGCACCCGGAGAAATCCACCTCTGGCGCGCGACACTCGACAATCCCATCCGGCTCTCGGGCGCGGAGGCCGTGCTCTCGCGCGAGGAACTCCTGCGCGCGGGAAGATTCGCGCAGGTCCGCGACCGCGAGCGCTTCATCGCGGCCCACGGCGCGCTGCGGATGGTCCTCGGGCTCTATCTCGCAGCGGAGCCGGATTCGCTGGAATTCCGCACCGGCCCGATGGGCAAGCCGATGCTCGTGCAGACATTCACCGACCTGCGTTTCAATCTCAGCCACTCCGGCGATCTCGCGCTGATCGGCGTGACGCGCGGACGCGAGGTCGGCGTGGATCTCGAGCGCGTGCAGGGCGAGATCGAGTTCGATCCGATCGTCGAGCACTACTTCGATCCCGAGGAGGCGTGGGACATCCGCACCGCCCCGCCGCAGGAACGTGTGGGGAAATTTTTCGATCTCTGGACATGCAAGGAGGCGTGCGTGAAAGCCGATGGCGGCGGCCTCGGCACGCGGCTTCGTGCCGGGCGATTTGGCGTGCGCAGCCTCTGCCCCGCGCGCGGCTACGCGGGTGCCGTGGCGAGCGAGGGGGACGAGTGGCGGCTGGCGTGCTGGAACTGGAACGTGTAACCCACCGCGATGCCCGACATGCCGCCCAGCCCAGCCGCGGAAGCGATCCCGCCGGAGTACGAGATCCACATCGAACCGCGCACCGGCTGGCTGCGTGTGGACTGGCGCGAGCTTTGGGAATACCGCGACCTTCTCCTCGTGCTCGTGCGCCGCGACTTCCTCGCGAAGTACAAGCAGACCGTGCTCGGCCCGCTGTGGTTCATCCTCCAGCCGCTGCTGAACACGCTCGTCTTCACGATCGTTTTCAACAAGGTCGCGGGCATCGAGACCGGCGGCATTCCTCCCCTGCTCTTCTACCTCTGCGCGCTGCTGCCGTGGGGATACTTCGCGCAAAATGTGACAACGGGCGCAGCCACCTTCACGAATAACGCGCACCTTTTTGGCAAGGTGTATTTCCCCCGGCTCATCGTGCCGGTATCGGCCGTGCTCTCGAATCTCTTCGCTCTCGGCCTCCAGTTCGCGGTCTTCTTCGTTTTCGCCGGCTGGTACGCCCTGCGCGGCGAGGCGGTCTATTTCGGCCCGGCGATCCTGCTGTCGCTTCCGCTGCTGGCGATCACGGCCGCGCTCAGCCTCGGGCTGAGCCTCCTCATTTCCTCCTCCACGGCGAAATATCGCGACCTCTCGCACCTCACGCCGATCCTCATCCAGCTCTGGATGTTTGCCACGCCGGTCATCTATCCCCTCTCGAAACTCATCGGCGGCGACGGCCGCTGGGCATGGATCGCGTGGACGAATCCCATGGCCTCCGTCGTCGAGGGATTCCGCTTTTCGCTGCTCGGGCGCGGCCTCTGGCACGGACCGATGCTGTGCGTTTCGGCACTCGCGAGCGCGATCATCCTTGTGCTCGGAGTCATGGCGTTTGGCCGCGCGGAAAGGACGGTGACCGACAGTGCCTGATTCTGCACCGAAGATTTCCGTCATCGTCCCGAGCCTGAACCAGGGCGAGTTCATCGAGAGCACGCTCCGCTCGGTCATCGATCAAAATTATCCCGATCTCGAACTCATCGTGATGGACGGCGGCTCGAAAGATCGCACCTGCGAAGTCCTCGCGCGCCTCGCGCCGCACCTCGCATTTTGGGAAAGCGCGGAGGATCGCGGCCAGTCCCACGCCATCAACAAGGGCCTCGCGCGGGCGACCGGCGACGTGTGGTGCTACCTGAACAGCGATGACTTGCTCGCGCCGGGATCCCTCGCACGCATCGGTGAACTTTTCCGCGATCCGGCGGTGGACTGGGCCGGCGGCATCACCGTCATCTTCGACGAGCACGGCGAACGCGGAACCGTAACGCCACAGGAACCGAAGTCGCAGAAAGAAATTCTCACTCCCTGGTCGCGCTCCGTCGAGCATGTGTTTCCGTGCTCGAACGTCTGCTTCATGCGGCGCTCGGTTTACGAACGGCTCGGCGGCTTCGACGAGAGCTACGGTTACTCGATGGACATGGAATTTTACACGCGCGCGCACTTTGCCGGCTGCCGCCTGCACCGCATCCCGGAGGTGCTCGGGCGCTGGCGCTGGCACCCGGCGAGCAAGACCGTCAAGGACGGCAGCGCTTACCGGTTTCTCGAGGAGGAATTGCGCATCGCCGCCGCCTACGCAACCCGGCTTAGCCCCGCGGACCGCACGGAGATCGGTCGCGAGATTGTCCGGCATCGGAAGTCTTTCCTCGTCCGCCGCGCGCTCCATTCGCCATCGGAAAATTCCCGTCTCGCGCGGCTTCGGCGGCTCATCTCCGAGGCGATCTTCCATCCTTCGCTCGTCTGCTTCCGACCCTGGCTCAGCGCGGTGAAAAGGCAGGTGCTCGCATCATGAAACCGCGCGTCGAAGTCGAATCCCTCTCCAAGCTGTACCGCCTCGGCAGCATCGGTGCGACCAGCCTGCGCGACACGTTTTCGCGCTTCGCCTCACGCTTCAGCCGTCGCGGCAAGGCCCTGGGAAAAAAGGAAAAGCCCTCCGCGCCAGCGGGCCGCCAGGGACCGACGCCGGACACATTCTGGGCGGTCCGCGACATCAGCTTTTCCGCAAAGGCTGGTGAGATCGTCGGCATCGTCGGGCGCAACGGCGCGGGCAAAAGCACGCTGCTGAAAATCCTCTCACGCATCACCGAGCCGACGAGCGGGCGCGCCATCCTCCGCGGACGCCTCGCCTCGCTGCTCGAGGTCGGCACCGGCTTCCACCCCGATCTCACCGGGCGCGAGAACGTCTTCCTGAACGGCACCATCCTCGGGATGAGGCGCTGGGAGATCGCCGCGAAGTTCGACGAGATCGTCGCGTTCGCGGAGATCGATCCGTTCATCGACACGCCGGTGAAGCACTACTCGAGCGGCATGTTCGTCCGCCTCGCCTTCGCCGTCGCCGCGCACCTCGAGCCAGAGATCCTCTTCATCGACGAAGTGCTCGCCGTCGGCGACGCGGGCTTCCAGAAAAAGTGCCTCGGCAAAATGGGCGAGGTCGCCACGCAGCATGGGCGCACCGTGTTTTTCGTGAGCCACAACATGGGCGCAGTCCGCGCGCTGTGCGAACACGCGATCCTGATCGAGGACGGCCGCGCGACGATGGACGGCCCGCCCGCCGAGATCATCAGCCGCTACCTCGCGTCCACCGTGCCGGATGAGACCGCCGGCGAACTCGACTGGACTGAGCGCGACGACGCGCCCTCCTGCGACGACGTGGAATACACGCGGCTCCGACTGCTCGATCACCACGGCACGGTGCGCACCACCTTCGAGCCCGACCAGCCGATCGCAATCGAGATCACCTACCGCGTGAAACGGCGCCTGCGCGGCGTGCGCTTCGACGTCGGCTTGACAACGCAGGAGGGCGAGTTGGCATTCGTCGCGACGGACCACCAATTCCAGCGCGACATCCACGAGCCCGGCCTCTACCAGACGACGTGCATCGTCCCCGGCGACCTGCTGAACCGCCGCGGTTACGCGATCAGCGTGCAGTGCGATATCCCGGGCGAGCGCTTCCTCATCCACGAGCGGAATTATCTCAGCCTCGTCGTCTCCGGCGTCGGCAACCAGTCGTCGAGTTTCCCCGAGCAGTGGCCGGGCGTCGTGTGTCCGCGCGTCCGCTGGGAAGTCCGCACACTTTCCGAGGATGCCGTCCCCGCATGAGCGCGCCAGCCGAACAGCTCGTCCTCGCGATCCCCGTCTTCAATGCGGAGGAATTTCTCGCCGCCACGATCGAGTCGCTGAACGCCCAGGGGCCCAGCCTCCGCTGGTGGCTCCAGGACGGCGCGTCGAAGGATCGCACCGCGGAGATCGCACGCTCCTACGCCCGCGAAGGCGACACTGTGCGCAGCGAGCCGGACGCCGGCCAGACGGATGCGATCAACCGCGCATTCCGCAAGATGGGCGGCGACATCATCGGCTTCATCAATGGCGACGACCTCCTCGCACCGGGAACCGCGGAACGGGTGCTCACATTTTTCCGCGAACACCCGGAGATCGATCTCGTGTACGGCCAGATCGAATGGATCGACCGCGAAGGCAAACCCTCCGGCATCCACAGCGGGCGCATCGGCTCGCTCCCCGAGATGCTCGACATCTACAACGTCTGGTGGCGCAAGCGGCAGTGGGTGCAGCCGGAGGTTTTCTTCCGCCGCAGTCTGTGGGAAAAGGTGAACGGCTTCGACACCCGCTGGAACCTCGCCTTTGACTACGACTTCTGGGTGCGCTGCATCATCGCCGGCGCGCGCACCGCACACATCCCGGAGGTGCTCGCGCGCTTCCGCATCCACGCGGCGCAGAAATCCAACGCAACCGAAAAGGCCGCCGACGAAATCCGCGCCATCGTCCGCCAGCACCTCGACGCCCGCGCACCCATCGGCATGTGGAAGAAACTCACCCTGCGCGCACACCTGAGCTACGACCAGTATCAGCTCGGAAAAAATTTGCCCGCAGACCGACCTACGCCGGCATTTTCGCGGGCGCTCATCTCGCATCCGCAATGGCTCCTCTGCCACCCGGTGCGAAAGCGCATTCAGGCGGCGCTTGCCAGATTCTTCGGTTTGGAGAGTCATAGGCGGACATGATCTCACCGGGCAGGCTCTGGTGGCTGCTCAGACGCGACCTCAAGCGCGGATGGAGCGCCAGCTACCACGACTACAGAATCAGGCCGCTGATCCAGAAATGGGTCTGGCCGTTTTGGAAGGACGCACCGATGTCCGTGCCTGTCCATGTCCTCACCGGTGCAAAGGACTGGCAGCTCTGCGCGTGGATGCTCGCCAGCTTCTTCCACCACACCGAGCACACGTGGAACCTCGTCATCCACGACGACGGCACGCTCACCGAGGAAATCCGCCGCGAACTGACCGCGCTCTTCAAGACCGCACGCATCATCCCTCGCGCGCAGGCGGATGCCACGCTCGACACCGTGCTGAA
>JANXZI010000353.1 GCA_025355595.1 Spartobacteria bacterium | reverse complement strand
CATTTTCCGCTCCGCTCCGTCCCGCTGGCCCACGACTCCGCTGCGTTGCAAGGCCGAAGACTTTGCCCACCACCGCCAAAGACCTGCCGCGAAGATTGTGATGCTCCGCGAAGCTCCGACATCACAAACTTCCCACAATCCGACCAAGACCACCGGGCACCAATCACGCCGTCGCAGCGCCGTCATGATTCGTGCTGCGAACCCTCAGCCGTGTTTCGTGTTCGGCTGCTTCACGAGCCACAGCCTTTGGAAACTTCGCCTCGCGCCGGAATAGTCTGAATGCCGTTTGACGACGGGGCTCAATGGGGATACGTATTTTCCCGTGAATTCTACCGTAACCATTTCTGAGCTTCAGGCGAAGGCCCCGCACTTTGTCCGCGAGGCGGAAAAGCAGGGCGCACTCTCCATTGCTCGGCATGGCCACACCGTGGCGTTTCTCGTTTCCCGCGAGCGCATGGAGGCGATCATCGAGACGCTCGAAATCATGGGCAATCCCAATGCGATGAAAGCCATCCGTGCCTACGAGGCGGGAAAGGTCAAATTCAAGGACGCCTCCTGCCTCGGTGAAGACTAAAATCCGCGTCTCGGAACAGGTCGAGGCGTTCGTCAAATCGCTGGCACCCGAGCCACGGAAGCGATTGAGGGTGGCGATCAAGGGGCTGGCCGACGATCATGGTGACATGAGGCCGCTGGAAGGTTCGCTTGCAGGCTACGGACGATTGCGGATCGCAGGCTATCGGGTGATTCTCAAGGAACGCACTGAGCGCGGTGTCCGCGTCATTGATTGCATCTTCGCCGAACGCCGTGCGCTGGTTTATGAGATTTTCGTCCGCTTGCTCACTGAGCAGGCGATGGAGTAGCGGCACACGCCTGCCCGCCACGGCAAAGACTTCGTCCTTTCCTCTCCGCTCCGTCCCGCTGGCCCACGACTCCGCTGCGTTGCAAGGCCGAAGACTTTGCCCGCCGCCACCGAAGACCTGCCGCGAAGATTGTGATGCTCCGCGAAGCTCCGACATCACAAACTTCCCAAAGACCCGCCAAGCCCGCCACGGCACCAATCACGCCGTCGCCTTGCTCCGTCATGCTTCGTGCTGCACGCCCCGACCGGACTTCGTGTTCGGCTGCTCGCGAGCCTCGGTTTTCAGGAGAGGCTGACTCGCAGCCTCAGGAGCGTTTAAGAGCGCTCATTGCCGCGCGGGCTAGAGAAAGAGTGAGAGCCTCTTTTTCAAAAGAGTCTCACCAACTCACGCAGCGCACGCCCGTGATCCCGTCGAAATGGCCGTCCCTCGTGAGAACCGGTAGCTCATGTTGGACGGCAAGTGCAGCGATCCATGCATCGTTCTGCGGAATGGGCCGGCCTTCCTTGTGAAGCTGCTGGCGGATTTCCGCGTACGGCAGGACGGTCATTGCGTCCACGGGCAGCACTTCGACGACCTTTTCAAATTCATCCAATAGGCGACCGAGCCTCACCCGCTCGCGTGACTTGGAAAGCCCAAACCGGTATTCGCCCAGGACAATCACGGGAAGGCGGATGACCGTGTGACCCGGCACCGCCGCCAACAGATCACGATCTGCCAGCAGGAATGCACTCAGCGCATTGGTGTCGAAAATCATTTCCGATCCTCTTCCTCGACGCGGCCGAACTCCTCCTCGACCACGCGGTCAACCTCCCGAATCGCCGCCGCAAAAGGCTTGCCGGCACCGAAGAACTTCATCCACGCAGGCTCAGCCCCCGGCTTTGCCGGGCCAGTGGACAGCTTCTCTCTCAATGCATCGTTCACGAATTCGCGAAGCGTGATCCCCTGCTGTGCGGCCGTGGTCTTGGCCTTGCGAAAAAGCGGATCGGGAATCTCCAGTGTGGTCTTCACGGTGAACAGCGAACCATATTTATGGGTGATGGGCAAGATCCGCTCTAAAACGGTGCCTCGACCGTACAACCCTCTTCCAATTCCGCGCGCGAGCACATCGAGTAAGGTTTTCCTCCGGGGCCGCAGCAGCGGCGGTTCACGATGCGCGGGAATTATCCTTTTGAGCACCGTTGCAACGCCTTCCCCCCCACCGCTCCTTCGCGGGACCAGTGTGATATTTCTCGGTGCTCTCCGCAGAGCGTCAAATCGGCCGGACTTTATGCGACCAAAGGCGGGCTGCGCCGCGATCCTGAAATATTTGACAACGAAATTGCGCGTGAAAAAAACCGCCAACAGCGCAGGAAACGATTCACCGCAGACCCCCCATAAGATCGCGACTTATTCAATCGCGGGAGCGTCGTTGGGATTTTCAACATTGTGGATCGCGCCCGCCACACTGCCGCTCATGTCTGCGGTCCATCGCTCTGCGCAAAGATTGCTCACGACCACGCTCATATTCGCGGCGGCGGTCGCGATGTTTCTGGTGTAATTGGACGGCACTGCTCGAATGCTCATCACAAATACTGATCGCGGCCTCTTTTGCGCGGCAGGCGATTTCTACATTGACCCTTGGCGACCCGTGGATTTCGCGGTCATCACCCATGCCCACTCGGATCACGCGCGCTCGGGCTCGCAAAATTATCTCACGTCTGAACCGGGGCGGAGCATCTTGCAGGAACGTCTCGGAGCGGCCGCGCGCATCGAGGGCGTGCCGTATGGAAAACGAATTGTGCGAAACGGGGTGGCGGTGTCTTTTCATCCCGCGGGACATATCCTTGGCTCCGCGCAAGTCCGCGTCGAACATGGCGGAGAAATCTGGGTCATCAGTGGTGACTACAAGACGGAGTTCGACGGCATTTCGGGGACGTTTGAACCCGTGCGCTGCCACACCTTCGTCACCGAATCCACCTTCGCTCTGCCGGTCTATCGCTGGCGGCCGCAGGCGGAGATATTTTCTGAAATCAACTACTGGTGGCGCGAGAACCAGACGAAGGAACGGACCAGCGTTCTTTTCGCGTATTCCCTCGGCAAATCCCAGCGCGTGCTCTCCGGCTTGGATGGAACCATCGGCCCGATTTTTGTGCATGGGGCGGTGCGGAAATTTGTCGAGCTTTACGAAAAGGCGGGCGTGAAATTGCCGCCCGTCGCATTGCCGGATCTTGAAAATGCGAAGGCGGCTCGCGGCAGGGCGCTGGTGATCGCGCCGGGATCGGCGGACAATTCGCCGTGGTTGCGAAAGTTCGGGGACGTCTCGACCGCATTTGCTTCGGGCTGGATGCAAGTCCGCGGGCCGCGGCGGCGGCGCTCACTGGATCGCGGGTTCGTTTTATCCGATCACGCGGACTGGAATGGATTGCTCGCCAGCATCGCGGCCACGGGCGCTGAGCGCATCTGGGCCACGCACGGCTACACCGGGCCGCTCGTGCGGTGGTTGCGAGAAAACGGGAAGGATGCGGCGGCTGTGAAAACTCATTTCGAGCGTGAAAAGGAAGACGAGGCCGAGAGCGCCCCGTCGCTGGAAACAGACGCGCCGCCTGCCCTCGAATGAAACAGTTCACGACGCTCTTTTGCGAACTCGATCAGACCACGCGGACGAGCGAAAAAGTCGCCGCTCTGGAAAAATATTTCCACGCCGCGCCGCCTGACGATGCGGCGTGGGCTTTGCAATTTCTCTCAGGCCGATCATTGCCGCGCGCCGTGTCCACGAAGAATCTCTGGGAATGGACGGCTGCGGAAACCGGCTGGCCGCTCTGGCTCGTCGAAGAATGTCACGCCGCCGTCGGGGACACTGCGGAGACGATTGCGCTACTCCTCACAAATTCCGGGACAGCGTCCCCGCTCTCGCTCGCGGAATTGGTGAAGCAGCGCCTCCTGCCGCTGAAGGCGCTTCCGGACGGCGCGCGCCGGGAGTTGCTCGTGCAGACGTGGCGCGAGTTGGATGGGAATGAGCGCTTCGTTTGGAACAAACTCATCACGGGTAATTTCCGAACCGGAGTGGCGCGAACGCTCGTCATTCGCGCGCTCGCACGCGTCGCGGGAATCGAGCCCGCCGTGATGGCGCATCGAGTCATGGGCGCGTGGAAACCGACGGCTCAGGATTTTCTCAAAATGATGAGCGACGAGCCGGGTGAGTTTGCGAAGCCCTACCCGTTCTATCTCGCATCGCCCGTCGAACTCCACATCAGCAAAGGCGAAAGCATCGAGAAGCTCGGCCCGCTGAGCGAGTGGCTGGTCGAATGGAAGTGGGACGGCATTCGCGCGCAACTCATCCATCGCGGCGGCGAGACGCTGGTCTGGTCGCGCGGCGACGAAATGATTTCGGACGCTTTTCCCGAACTGATCGAAGCGGGAAACCTTCTCCCGGATGGCACGGGCATCGGAATTGGCATCTCCACCGCGCTGAACATGCTCCGCGATTCGAATGCCGCCAGTCGCGTGGTCATCCTCCTCACCGATGGCGAACATAACGCGACATCAATCAAGCCCCTGGACGCGGCCGACCTCGCGGCTGCCATCGGGGTCCGCGTTTACACCATCGGCGTCCAGACACCCCATCCAGCGGGGCTCCCCTCCGGCGTGGACGAACAGATGCTGCGCGCGGTCGCCGACAAGACCGGCGGTCAGTACTACGCGGCCGACAACCCTACGGCTCTCGCCGCCGTCTACAAAGAGATTGGCGCGCTCGAAACCAGCCGCGTGGGGCGCGAGCAGTTCGAAAGCTTCACCGAGTACGGGCCCTGGTTCATCGCTGCCGGCGCGGGATTGCTCGTCCTCGAACTGCTCCTTCGTTCGAGCTGGCTGAGGCGGACCGCGGCATGAACGGGACTACCTTCGCCCACCCGCTCATCCTTTTGACCCTCATCGTGGTGCCGGTCGCGCTTGTTTGGTGGATTCTGGCGAACCGGCGCGG
>JANXZI010000785.1 GCA_025355595.1 Spartobacteria bacterium | reverse complement strand
CCGCGAGCGTCTCACTGCCGCGCTCCACGGTGATCTGTCGCTCACGATCCCGCATCGCGATTTCCGAGGCAAACATCCCTTCGCCGAGCGTGTCCGACACCACGAGCACGCGCGCCGGGCCGTGCGATTCCTCGATGAGGGTGAGCGCGGCGGGGCCGAAGCCGCGCCAGTCCTTCTGCCACGCGTGGAGAAGATCGATCGGCAGCGCGAGCAGCAGCAGGAGAAAAAGCCACAGCGTCCTGCGCCGCGGGACTTCGGCGGGAACGCCAGCCTTCGGGGCGACGATCCCTGCGAGCGCCACGGCGCCACGCGCGGCGAGGATCGCCAGCGCGGGAGTCGCGACGATGAGCACGCGCACGTCCGGAATCGCAAACTTCACCAGCCTCGCAACGAGCACGCCGGCGACGAGCGCGACCATCGCCACACGGATCGCACCGGCCTGCGCTTCAGCGCGCGGGCGGAATATCGCGCCCGCGATCGCAAACCCGGTGGCGGCGATCCCGAGCACCGAGACGCATTCTCTCAGCATGATTCCGGCGGCGCGCGAATTGCCCGGCGCGACCTTCACGGACACCGCGATCACGAATGCGAGAACGCACGCCGACACGAGCAGCGAAGCCGCGCCGATCCACTTCGGCACCGCGGTGCGACGCCGGCTGCCTTCATCCATCATGCGCGCCCAGAGCAGCGCGGCTCCGGTCAGGATGAGCGCGCCGGACTGCTCCGGCAGGATTGTCTCGAACGATTCGCGCACCGCGGGCGCGCACAGCCACAGCAGCGAGGCGACCGCCGCGGCCCAGTCGCCGTGCACACGTTGCACCGTGGAAAAAATGAGCGTCACCGTCGCCGCGGCGAGCGCGGCCATGAAGAGCAGCACGGCGATGCGCGACGTGCCGAAGACCGCCATCCATGCGCCGAGCGCGCGCGGAAATCCCCACTGGCGACCGGGCTGCGGCGCGGCGTGATTTTCCGCGGCAGCGCCCTCGCGATCCGGCGCGCGCACGAGCGCATCGCGGGTGCGGATTCCTGCAAGATAGTTCTGCGCCTCCTCCGCGTGCCCGCCGAATTCGCTCTGAAACGCGCCGTCCGCCCACTGGAAAAACGCGGCCACATCGAACGCAACGACAAACGCGATCAGCACGCGCACCCAGCCGCGCGCATTCGGGGTGGCGGAGTTATCGGAGGACATCGGCGTTGCGCGGAGAGTTCACGGGTGATGCGGAGCGTAGCGACTGCATGCACCGAATGCCATCCGCATCTGGCGCGCGAAAATCCGGGACGGCGGCTGATTCCGCAGATAAAGCGGAAGAGGAACCACGGATGGCACGGATGGCACGGATGAGAACGTTTCTCTCTGAAAACCATCCGTGAAACCCGTGCCATCCGTGGTTTCTCTTCTTCCTCATCCGGGTGATGCAGCGATGTGTTGCGGCTCAATCCGATTGCCCGCGGTTCGCCCGCATGATTGATCCCGGCACCCCATGAACCCGCGCGCCTCCTCCACCCGCCGTCATTTCATCCGCACGCTCGCCTTCGGCGCAGTGCCGCTGATCGTGCGCCCCGCATGTCTCGCAGCGGGTGCCCGCGGAGAACTGTCGTTCATCGTCGTGACGGACACGCATCTCGGCCGCAAGGATGATGCCGGCGCCGAGAAGCTGTGGCTGAAGACCGCGGCGAAAATCAGCAAGGAGCCTGGCGCATTCGTGCTGCACCTCGGCGATGTGGTGGATGGCGGACGCGAGGAGCAGTATCCGAAATATCTCGAAGGCCGGAAGCTCATCGGCAAGCCCGTGCATGAGGTGCCCGGCAATCACGATCCCGTGGAGGCATTTCAAAAGCATCTCCGCGCCGAGGTGGACACCGCCCTCGAGCACGAGTGGCTGCGCGTGCTGCTGATCAACAACGCGCATCGCGATTCGCACGAGGGCTTCATCACGCCGGAGCAGATCGCGTGGGTCACGAAGCAGTGCGAACTCGCCGTGCAGAAGGATCAGCTCATCCTCTTCGCGATGCACGTCCCGGTGCATACGAATGTGAACCCCGATCGCGGCTGGTACGTGAAGCCCGCCAACGGCCAGACGGATTTCTACGCGCTCATGCAAAAGCACGCCACGCGCACGCTCGCGGTTTTCCACGGCCACTTTCATAACGGGCTGCGCGGCTGGGACGATCACGCGCCGGTGCATGAGGTGTGCTTCCCCTCCGCGCTCTACAATCAGGACCGCGCGCTCGAGGCGAAGAAGGCGCCGGGCTTCAATCCCGTCGAGTTCCGCCCCGGCTTCACCTGTGTCACGATCCGTGACGGTGCCATCGAGCTGAAATTCCACGCATCGGCTGCGGGCGAGGTGCTGAAGAAGGAACTCGCGCGCAAACAGGGCTGAACGACGCGCCCGCATCTTGCGCGTTGGGATGGCGCAGACGGCCCGATTTGTTTTGTTCCTCGTGCGGCTGATCCTTGCTCGCCATCGCGGGCGGCTTTTGCTTTTTGCAGCGCATGTCCGGCCTCTGGCATTGCGCGCTGCACCGATTTGTCGTGCGGCTCTTCTTCGACCGCGTGAGCATTCTCGGCGCGGAGAATCTGCCGGCGGGCGGCCCGGCGCTCCTCCTCGGATTGCATCGCAATGGCGCAGTGGACGGCTTCGTCTATCACCTGCCCGCGCCACGGGCCGTGTTCATGATCTCGGTGCAACTGCTCCGCAGCGTGCTGGGCAGGATTTTCTTCGGCGGGATCGGCGTAGCTCGTGAAAAGGATCGCGGCAAGACGGCCGACTCCTCCGCCAGTAACGCGCGCGGCATGGAGCAGTGCCTGGAACTTCTCAGACTCGGCGGCACGCTCTGCGTGCTGCCCGAAGGAACCAGCTCGCTCGGCCCGCGCCATCTGCCTTTCAAGAGCGGTGCGGCGCATGTCGCGTTCGACTATCTCGCCGCAC
>JANXZI010000771.1 GCA_025355595.1 Spartobacteria bacterium | reverse complement strand
GGCCGCAGTGTAAATGTCTTCGGCCGGGTCGGCGAGGAAGGCGAGCGCGGCGCTGGATGAAGCCGCCTTCAGCCAGGCTTCCTCGGAGTCGGCGTCCGCAGCGGGCGGCAGCACCGTGACCATGAGACTGGCATTGGCCGGCAAGTCGTATGATTCATCCAGCACGATGCGGTGGCCGTCGTAGTGGGCTTGGAGAGTGACTGTGGGCATGATGCGAAGGTAGGATTTTTTTGAGTTCCGGCAAGCATCCAAAAGCTCCAAGCGGGGAACTTTGGCTACGCCAGCCCGCCGAGCGCGCCGGTGCTGTCGCCGACGAAAGGGACGCGGACGTCCATGCGTTCGAGGAGCGACTGCCAGAGGTTGGCGATGGGCGTTTCGTTTTTCACCCGGACGTGGCGTCCGGTCTGAATCGTGCCGCCGCCGCGGCCTGCGAGCACGAGCGGGAGGTCGTCGTGGTTGTGGCGGTCGCCGTCGCTGTTGCCGCTGCCATACGCGATCATGCAGTGGTCGAGCAGCGTGCCGTCGCCCTCGGGGATCGATTTCAGCTTTTGCAAAAGGTAGGCGAGCTGCGAGACGTGAAATCTATTGATCTCGCGAATCTTGCGGATCTTCTCCGCATCCTTCCCGTGGTGCGAGATTTCGTGGTGCCCCTCGCGCACGCCGAGCGAGGGGTAGTTTTTGTTGCTGCCCTCATTGGCGAGGACAAACGTGCAGACGCGCGTGACGTCCGACTGGAAGGCGAGCACGAGCATGTCGCACATGAGCCGCAGGTGCTCGGCGTAATCGCCCGGCACGCCCTCGGGCGCGGTGACTCCGGCGGGTGCGTGGATCGCGGGCATCTGCATCACGCGATCCATCCGCTGCTCGACCTCGCGGATGGAGGTGAAATATTCGCCCAGTTTCTGTTTGTCACTGGCGCTGATTTTTGTCGCGAGAGCGCGGGTGTCGTCGCGGATGAAATCGAGGATGCTCTTCCGCGAAGCGTAGCGGTGCGCACGCTCGGCCGTGCCCGCGGAACCGAAGAGGCGATCGAAGACCATGCGCGGGTTCACTTCCTTCGGCAGCGGCTGCGTGGGCGATTTCCACGACATCGTGGAACTGTAAACGCACGAGTAGCCGGAGTCGCAGTTGCCCGCCATCGCGCTGGCTTCGCAGCCGATTTCGAGTGAGGGCAGGCGCGTCTGTTCGCCGATGCGCGCGGCGGCAAGCTGGTCCACCGAGGTGCCGACGCGAATGTCCGTGCCGTCGGTCTTGCGCGGCTGCGCGCCGGTGAGGAATGCGGCCATGGCGCGCGCGTGGTCGCCGCCGCCGTCGCCGTGCGGGCGCGCCTTGTCAGCGGTGAGGCCGCTGAGCACGAGTAGATCATTTTTCACCGGCCCGAGCGGTGAGAGGATCTCCGGCAGATCGCCGAGCTTGCCTTCCGCCGAGGGCGTCCAGTTCGGCATGTCCTTGCCATTCGGTACGTAGAGGAATGCGAGGCGGTTCGGCGCGGTGCCTTTGCCCGGCGTGCCCGCGGCCCACGCGGTGATGCCGCCCATGGATTCGAGCCACGGGAGTGCGACGGCGGCGCCGAGACCGCGGAGCATCGCGCGGCGTGAGAGGTGTTGGGACATGGTGCGCAGAATGTAGCGCGTGCCGAGGAAATGGAAAGGCCCGGCCTTGCGCGATGCGGATCGCCCGCTACTCTCCGCGGCCCGATGTCCACCGCACTGCCAGACCGACCTGCTCCGCTCGCCGACGCGCGGCGCTTTGCCGTGGTCGCGAGCCGGTACAATTCGGAATTTGTGGATGGCCTCGTCTCCGCGACCCGCGAGGAACTCGCAGCCATCGCGCCCTGCGCGACGGTGGAAGTGCATCGCGTGCCGGGCTCGTTTGAGATTCCGCTCGGCGTGCAGGCTGTCGGCGAGCGCGGAAATGTGGATGCCATCTTTGCCTTCGGCCTGCTGTGGCAGGGTGAGACGAGCCATGCGGATCTCATCGCGACGGCGGTGACGAATGCCCTGCTCGATCTTTCGCTGCGGCTAAAGGTGCCCGTGCTCCACGAGGTCATCGTCGCGCAGACCGAGGAGCAGGCGCGCGAGCGATGCCTCGGCACAAAAATCAACCGCGGCACCGAGGCCGCCCGCGCGGCGGTGCGCATGTTGCAGACTCTCGACGCCATCCGCGGCGCACAGCCGTAAATTTTTCATGAGCAAACGACGCGAGGGCCGTGAGGCGGCCGTTCAATTTCTTTACCAGCAGGACATCCACGGCGATCACACGACGGATCTCCGCGCGGATTTCTGGGCGTTCCGCGAGGCGAAGACCTCCGTGCGCGAATACGCGGAAAGCCTCATCGCCGGCGTGAATGCGAACCTCGCCACCGTGGATGCGTGCATCGTGAAGTTTGTCGCAAATTTCGGAATCGAACGACTCGCAGCAGTGGATCGCAACATTCTCCGGCTCGCGATTTTCGAGATGTTTCACTGCATGGAGACGCCGCCGGTCGTCGCGATCAACGAGGCGATCGAGATCGCGCGCAAGTTCGGGGGCGAGGACAGCAGCCGCTTCGTGAACGGCGTGCTCGACAAGATTAAAGGCGAACTCACGCGACCGCTGCGTGAGGCAGCGAAGCCGAGGAGTCAGGAGTCAGAGATCAGGAATCAGAACCTGACTCCCGACTCCTAATCCCTGACTCCTTCAAAACATGGCCTTCGGTTTTCTCAAAAAAATCTGGAACAAATTCACCGGCAAGCCGGTGGACTGGGATGAACTCGAAGAGTCGCTCATCCGCGCGGATCTCGGGCTCCCGATGACGATGCGCATCCTCAAGGCGCTGCGCGAAAGCACGGATGCGCCGACCGCGGACTCCATCGTGAAGGTCGCGCGCGAGGAGATCATCAAGGTGCTCCCGACCGACGCGTGGACGCTGCGCCCGCACGCCTCGAAGCCGAAGGTCATCCTCGTCGTCGGCGTGAACGGCACGGGCAAGACCACGAGCACGGCGAAGCTCGCGGCACTTTTGAAAAAGCGGGGGCACAGCGTGCTGCTCGTCGCGGCGGACACTTTTCGCGCGGCGGCGATCGAGCAGCTCAGCGTGTGGGCCGAGCGCATCGGCGTGCCGATCATCAAGGGGCAGTACAACGCGGACCCCGCATCGCTCTGCCACGACGCGTATGTGAAGGCCGACAAGGACAACATCGAGTTCATCATCTGCGACACCGCGGGACGCCTGCACACGAAGCATAACCTCATGGCCGAACTCGGCAAGGTGATGCGCGTGCTGCAAAAGACCGACGCCTCCGCGCCACACGAGACGCTGCTCGTCGTGGACGCCACCACGGGCTCGAACGCCGTGAACCAGGCCCGCGAATTTCACAGCGCAGCGGGGCTCACCGGCATCATCTGCACGAAGCTCGATGGCTCTGGCAAAGGCGGCGTCGTCGTGGCGATCCGCGACGAACTCGGCATTCCCACGCGCTTCATCGGCACCGGCGAGAAGATCGGCGACTTTGCGTTTTTCGACAATCGCGAGTTTGCCGAGGCGATGCTGGAGCAGTGAACCGCTCTAGCGGCGGAATCCCGATGATCGAGAGTTGTGAGTTGAAGTGGGGCCGCTTTCAAAGTTCCAAATTCTCGTTTCAACTCGCCGCGGGTGCCGAGTGCTCAAACTGCGCCGATCCATTTTGGCAGAAAGATTGCCGTAAGTTCTAACAAACGCGCGCGGGAAGTGTAGCCGGTTTCAAGGTCATGCTCCCACAAATGCTCCACGGCTCCACGGCTCCACGGCTCCACGGCTCCACGGCTAAATAGCCGGAGTCGCTTCGCGCGGTTTTTTCAATCCGAAAATGTCTGGCCACCCTGCGGGGCGGCCTTTTCGTGTCTGCGCGATTCTGCGCCACCCGGCGCGCGGGCGATGCGGCGGCGGGCGTGTCGAGCCACGCCGGAAATCACCGCAGGCCAAAGTAGTTCCCGGGCTTCAGCCCGTCATGGCGTCCAAAGCACTCTGCGCGCACGGACGGGCTGAAGCCCAAAACTGCTTTCCGGCCGCCCTCCGCCCGCGGCACCTCCGGAAAATCCCGGCCAGCCACCTCCAGCCCAATCCCAACAGCCAGTACCTCAGCCATGAACACCGCACCCAATAATTCGCCATTCAGAATTCAAAATTCAAAATTGTTGCCCCTCCTCGCCCTCTGGCTCCTGCTCTGCATGGCAGCCGGTGTGGCAAGGGCGGATGAAACGATGCCAAACTTCGCGGGCCAGACGCTCACCATCTTTGGCACGGACTATACTTGGGACTCCGGGGGAACTAGGGAACTGGAACTAGTGGAACTAGGGGTCAGTCAGAACTAGGGGTCAGTCATGGAACTAGTGTAGTCCAGCGCAATTAGTGAACCATAAAGCTTGTGCTTTTGCTGGAACAGGAGAGGGTGTGCTCATGCGCGTTGCCCCGATGGTCGAACTGAGTGAAGTGGATAAGGAATGGCTGCTCAAGCAAGCGCAGAGCGGTATGGCCACGAAGCGTCTGGGGGAGCGCTGTCGGATCGTTTTGCTCGCCGCGGCGGGGAAGACCAATGAACAGATCGAGGAGGCCATGGGCGTGTCACGGCATAAGGCCGCCCGCTGGCGGACACGCTTCTTAGCAGCGGGACGCGCGGGCATCGAGAACGATGCACCGGGTCGTGGGCGCAAGCCCAGCTATCCTCTGGAGTTGCGGCAACTGGTGGTGCGGATGACGACGCGGGAGAAGCCCGCCAACGCCACTCATTGGTCCCTTGCGACTATGGGCCAAGCCTTGGATATCAGTCCGCGGACGGTGGGTCGCATTTGGCGCGAGCACGGACTCAAACCCCATCTGATCCGGACCTTCAAGGTTTCCAATGATCCGCGTTTCGCGGAGAAACTCGAAGATGTGATTGGGCTTTACCTCAACGCTCCCGAACACGCCTTGGTATTATGTGTCGACGAGAAAAGCCAGGTCCAAGCACTCGATCGCACGCAACCCGGATTACCCCTGAAGAAAGGTCGCGCCAGCACCATGACGCACGACTACGTGCGCCATGGAACGACCACGCTCTTCGCGGCCCTCAATGTCGCCGATGGTAAAGTCATCGGCCACTGTCAGGCACGACATCGGCACCAGGAATGGTTGAAGTTCCTGCAACTGGTCGATGAGCAGACGCCACCAGAGCGGGAATTGCATCTGATCCTGGATAACTATGCCACGCACAAGCATCCCAAGGTCAAAGCCTGGCTGGCCAAACATCCCCGCTTCCATCTGCACTTCACCCCGACCAGTG
>JANXZI010000743.1 GCA_025355595.1 Spartobacteria bacterium | reverse complement strand
GTCGCCCAGGAGACGCTCGTAGGCACCAAACTCAAGCCGGGCGGATGAGCAGATTCACGCGAAGCTTGGAAAGCTTACCGAGTTCGCCGAAGTGCGCGTCGAAGGTCGTCAGCGCCACATCGTGTTGGATGCAGAGCGCGGCGATGAGCAGATCCACGGACGACACATGCAGGCCCGCGTCGCACGCATCGGCGGCGAGCTTCGATGCCTCGCTCCAAGGCCGCGGCGGAGTGTGCAAGCGGCATCGTCTCCAGCCTTCGCAAAAGCAGCGGGCGCTCCCTGCGCGAAGCGCCGTAGAGCAGTTCAGAGAGTTTCCCACTCAGCGATCTTTCCGAAATTGCTCGGTGATTTCGGCCACGATGAGGCCCGCTTTGGTCGCCGTGGCCCGGTTGATCAATGTGATGCCATCCTCCTGAAGATACATCCATTGCGACATGTGAACGTGGCCGAGCGGATTTGCGCCCAGCACCGCCATTGTGAAATCCAAATGAAAGGCGTTGCCCCATGCTTCACCGTGCGCCGTGCCGACGATGCCCGTGCCCGTCGCGGAGTAATGGTGTTCATCCAGGCGGCGAATCCGCCACGAGCGGTGCTGCCGCTTGCCATGCTCAATGGCAATATCCTGCTCGAAGTAAAAGACGCCGTCCTGCCAATGCCCGTTTGTCCGGGTCGTAAGGATTTGCTTTGGCTCTCCCGAATGCCTCTCAAAAACGCCCCAGGAATGGGTATGACCGGCGAAGTATTTCTCCGGTTTGAAAATGGGTTGCCCATTTGCGAAAGGCAACCGCGGTTGCCTGGCGCAGGCTTCCAGGCTCCATGCGGACAAGGCGAGAATGAGGAGACGGCGGAGGGGCGGTGAAGCATGAAATGAAGACATGGGCGGAAACCAATCGTTCCCCAGTCATATTCCGGCGGTGTCCCCGCCAAAAAATGACGGCTGTCCAGCCGTCGCCTCATTCACCACGGGCCGCACCGCTTCGGAAACCGTCCTATTTGATAATGCCCCGCGCGCTCTGCGTGACGAAGGCGATGAGGTGTTCGATCTCGGGGATGTCGGGCAATTCCGCGCGCATCCGCTCGACGGCTTGCGCGACGTTCAGGTCGGAGCGGTAGAGGAAGCGGTAGCTTTCCTTCATCGCGCGCAGTGTGTCGGGGCCGTGGCCGTGGCGCTCCATGCCGACTTTGTTGATGCCGCGGACGCGGGCGGGGTTGCCGTCGGCGATCATGAAGCTCGGCACGTCTTGGACGATCTTCGAGCAGCCGCCGGTCATGGCGTGGCGCCCGAGGCGGCAGAACTGATGCACGGCGGTGAGGCCGCCGAGGATGACGTGGTCCTCGACGATGACGTGGCCGGCGAGGGTGCCATTGTTGGAAAAAATGACGTCATCGCCGACGGTGCAGTCGTGCGCGATGTGACAGTAGGCGAGGAAATTTCCCCGGCTGCCGATGCGCGTGAATGCACCGGGCGCGGTGCCGCGGTTCACGGTGACGAATTCGCGGAAGGTGTTCCCGTCGCCGACTTCGAGGTGCGTGGGCTCGCCGGCGTATTTCAAGTCCTGCGTGCGCTGGCCGAGCGCGCAGAATGAGAAAAAGCGGTTCTCTTTTCCAAAACGCGACGGGCCCGTGAGGCTGACATGGTGCTGGAGCCAGCAGCCTTCGCCGAGCACGACGCCCGCGCCGATGACACAATACGGGCCGACTTCGCAGCCCGCGCCGATCTCGGCGCTGGGATCAATGACCGCCGTGGGATGGATGCTCGTCATGGGAATGTTGAGTTTTGAATGTTGAATTTTCAATGCGGGAGGATGCAGCGCACGATGCGCGCCGCGGTGGAATGGCACCCAAACGCTGCCCGTTGATCCGCCGATGCAAATTCAACATTCAACATTCAAAACTCAAAATTTGAACGCCCCGCTCACGGGTCAACGATGCCAAAGAGCATCTCCGCCTCGCTGACAACTTCGCCATTCACGATGCACCGGCCTTTTGCCTTGGCGATGCTGCGTCCTTTTTTGGTGGTGAGCTCGACTTCGATGAAGAGCGTGTCGCCGGGGACGACGGGCTTGCGAAATTTTACCTCGTCCGCGCTCATGAAGTAGCCGATGCGGCCGGCATTTCCAGGGATGCGCAGGAGCAGGATGCTGCCGACTTGGGCCATGGCTTCGAGCTGCAACACGCCGGGCATGACAGGGTGACCGGGGAAGTGGCCCTGAAAGTAGTATTCGTTGACGGTGACGTTTTTCACGCCGGTGCATTTCATCTCGCCTTCGACCGAGACGATGCGGTCCACCATGAGGAACGGGTAGCGGTGCGGCAGGAGCTTCATCACGTCATTCACGTCGAGGATGTCGCCGCCCTTCGGCGTCATGGCCGGCGGGATGAGGGCGTTTGCGCGGGCCTGCTGCTTGGCCATGGCGCGGCAGAGATCGGCGTTCGGCCCGTGGCCCGGTTTCACGGCGATGACGTGGCCCTTGATGGCGCGGCCGAAGAGCGCGAGGTCGCCGATGATATCGAGAATCTTGTGCCGCACGAACTCGTCCTTGAAGCGCAGCGGCTCCTTGCTGAGCACCTGCTCGCCGCGGATGACGACGGCATTTTCCAAGCTGCCGCCCTTGATCAGCCCCTTGTCCATGAGCGGCTTCACGTCCTCGTAAAAGACAAACGTGCGCGCGGGCGCGATTTCCTTTTCGTAAATCGCCGGCGTAATCTCGGTGGAGAAAAATTGCGTGAAGCGCCCGTCGGGGCCGACATTCGTGCAGGACACGCGGAATTTCGAGTCGGGCACGATGGTCATCAGCGAGCCGCTTTTCGTCTCGATGTGAATCGGCTCGGTGATTTCAAAATACGCCCGCGGCACCGGCTGCTCGACGATGCCCGCCTGCTTGATCAGCTCGACGTATTGCTTCGCGGAACCGTCGCCAATCGGCGGCTCGCTCGCGTCCATCTCGATGAGGCAATTGTCCACCCCGAGGCCGGAGAGCGCACTGAGGACATGCTCGACGGTCTGCACCTTCGCATTCCCCTCCGCGATCGTCGTCGCGCGCTCGACGGTCTTTACGTGATCAATGCGCGCCTCAATGATCGGCTCGTCCTGCAAGTCGGTGCGCTTGAATTTCCAGCCATGTCCCGGCGGCGCAGGGTGCAGCGTGAGCACGACGCTGCCCCCGGTGTGGAGTGACGCGCCTGATACCGAAACGCTTTTGCCCAGCGTGCATTGATTGGAACTCATCGTGTGATTCGCAGAAAGGAGCGCCGCTTATGGGGACTCCCCCCACACCCGGCAAGCGCGATGATGCTGCTTCGTCGGCGCGAGCGGAAGCTCGCGGGCACATTGTGGTCTCGCACGGAGCCGCAAAGCTTCCGCTTGCGCGTACGCTTCTGCCGCCGGGTGAAATCCGCAGGCCCGGGAAGCGCGGGGAATGTTTAATCGTCGTCTGTGGAGATATAATCGAAAATACGGAGGACTCGTGCAGCCGTCACCGCCAGCGCGCAGGAGGTCGCCACCAAAACAAACACGACGAGCTGGGCAATCTGGCTGGTGTTCAAAAAATCCATTTTGAACCGAGGCTCGACCCAGAAAAAATGCGCGCACAGCCCCCCAAGAATCACCGCCATCGTTGCGGAGCCCATTCGCGCCACCAATGACGTGAGCACCACGGAGAGATAATAGAATGAGTATGGAGACGCGTCGGCCAGCAGCCCATCCGTGAGCCAGCGCAGCAGCGTGGCCAGAACAGTGAAGGCCAGCATCCACAACAGCCCGTAAGCTCCGAATATTTTGCTGATGACGCTCCGTGATCGTGTCGGGGCAGGCGGGGATTGTGACCTCGTTTGGTTTTGCACGTCGTTCATGGGAGCTTCAGATCATTCGGAGTTTCCTTTCATCGCGGATTCTCTCCAGCGGGATGAATTTGCGCGCGATGCTCGCATGGTTCGGTGAGGGATTCTGAACGGAAGAAACGATTTCAAATTACCGCTCGCCGGGCAACCCCTGCGCAAGAACAAACCGCGCGGCCATCACCTTCGAATGAGTGAACGCCCCGTCATCTCCGCAGGCTGCGGAACGCCGAGCATGGCGAGCAGCGTCGGCGCGACGTCGGCGAGGATGCCGCTGTCGAGCTTCACGCCCGCAGCATCGGCGGCGACGTAGATGAAGTGGACGAGGTTCGTCGTGTGCGCGGTGTTCGGCGAACCATCGGGATTGCGCATCAGCTCGCAGTTGCCGTGATCCGCGGTGAGCAGCAGTTGGCCGCCGAGTTCGAGCGTGCGCTCGACGAGGAGCTTGCACGCGACATCAATCGTCTCGACCGCGTGGATGCCCGCCTTGACCACGCCCGTGTGGCCGACCATGTCGGGGTTTGCGAAATTCACGACTACGAAATCGTATTGTTCCAGCCGACGCATCACCTCGAATGCAAGATCCGGCGCACTCATCTGGGGCATGAAATCATAGGTCGGCAGCGGTGCCGCCTTGCCGTCCTCGCTAAATTCCTTCGGACTGAGTACGAGGTAGCGATCCTCGCCATTGGAAGGCGTGTCGCTGCCGCCATTGAAGAAAAATGTGACGTGCGGAAATTTCTCAGTCTCAGCGGCGCGAAGCTGATTCAGCCCGGCGTTCGCAACGACTTCGCCGAGGAGATTGCTCATGCTCGCAGGCGCGAGAATCGCCTTCACGCCGAGCGCGGCGTAGCTCTCTCTATATTTGGAGAGCGTGTAGTAGCCCGCGAGCTTCGGCTTTCCCTCGGTGTCAAAGTTGGCAAACGCCGGATCCATGAACGCCTCGGTGAGTTGCCGCGCGCGGTCGGCCCGGAAATTAAACCACAGCACCACATCGCCATCGCGCATGCGCTGCTCCGTGGCAGCGATGCCCCCGGCGCGTGTTTCAAAAATCATCGGCTGCAAAAACTCATCCCCACGCGGGTCCGCCGGATACGCTGTGCGGATGGCCTCGCTCGGCGTCACCGTGCTCACCGGCCCGCGCCCGAGCACGATGGCATCCCACGCGAGCTTATTGCGCTCCCAGCGCTTGTCGCGGTCCATCGCGAAGTACCGCCCGATGACCGTCGCCACTTTCGCCGCAGTCCCCGCAATTCCTTGCTCCACCGTCGCGAGGCAATCCGCCCCACTCGTCGGCGAAGTGTCGCGCCCGTCGGTGATGGCGTGGATGAGGATTTCCTTCACGCCCGCCGCCGTCGCCGCTTTGCACAGCTCGATGAGGTGCTCCTGATGCGAATGCACGCCGCCGTCACTCACGAGCCCGAGCAGGTGCAGGCGCGACGCTTTCGCTTTTCCAAACGCCTCGACGAGCACTGGGTTCGACGCGAATTCGCCATCGGCGATCGCCTTATTGATGCGCGTGAGATCCTGATAGACGACGCGCCCTGCGCCGAGATTGAGGTGGCCGACTTCGCTGTTGCCCATCTGTCCGGGGGGCAGCCCGACATCCATGCCGCTCGCAGAGAGGCGCGACTGCGGATATTTCGCATAAAGCTGATCGTGGAACGGAGTGCGGGCGAGTAGCGTGGCGTCGCCGTTTTCAAACGCCTTCGCGCGGCCTCCGGGATTCACGCCCCAGCCGTCGCGGATGATGAGGACAACAGGTTTCTTGGACATTAGCCCGCGAGGAAAGCAGACGCGCGCGGTGACGCAAGAGTGATGCCTCGCATTCCCGGCCATTGTGACTGGTGACTGGTGAAAAGTGACTGGTCTCTGCATGCCGAGCGTCTCGCGGAAAAACCAGTCACCTTTCACCAGTCACCAGTCACATTCGTAGCAGCATACGACTCTGCGGACGCCGCACCGCCGCTCCCGCTTCCGTGCTTGAACAAATCGCGCCGTGCGGTGTCTCATCCGCGCCCATGTTCAAACCCCTGTTCCTTTCCATCGCGCTCGCGCTCCCGATCCTCGCCGTTGCCCCGCGTGCGCTCGCCGATGCGCCGCACTCCGCGCTGAAGCCGCTCACTTTCACCGAATACGATCTGCCGAACGGCCTGCACGTGATCCTGCATGAAAATCACGCCGCGCCCGTCGTCGCGAGCTACGTGCTCTATCACGTCGGCTCGAAGAATGAGCGTCCGGATCGCACGGGCTTCGCACATTTTTTCGAGCACCTCATGTTCGAGGGCAGCGTGAATATCCCGCGCGGGACCATTGACAAGCTCGTCTCCGGCGCGGGCGGAAATCTCAACGCCAGCACGGGCTTCGACAAGACGGACTACTATCTCAATCTCCCGAGCAATCAGCTCAAGCTCGCGCTCTGGATCGAGAGCGAGCGCATGATGCACAACCGCATTGACGAGACCGGCGTGGAGACGCAGCGCAAGGTCGTGAAGGAGGAGCGCAGCATGCGCTACGACAACCAGCCGTACGGATCGCTGTTCGAGAAGCTCGTCGGCTTCACGCTGAAGGACACGCCCTATGCGTGGACGCCCATCGGCTCGGTGCAATACATTGACCAGGCGAAGATCGAGGAGTTCCGCGACTTCTGGAAAACGTGGTACATCCCGAACAACGCGACGCTCTCGATTGCCGGCGACATCAACATCGCCGAGACGAAAAAGCTGATCGCGGATTATTTCGGCGCGATCCCGAAAGGTGCGGAACCGGCGCGTCCGAAATTCACTCTCAAGGATCCCGCCGGCCCGCAGAAGCTCGTGGTGAAGGAGGACAAGACTCCGCTGAACGCATCGCTGCACGTCTGGCACGCGTGCAACGAGCGCGACCCGGATTCCTACGCGCTGGATCTGCTCGCAAACATCCTCGCACACGGCCGCAGCTCGCGCCTCTACCGCCGCCTCGTGGACAAGGAGCAGGTCGCGATGAATGCCGAAGCGTTTCCCGAACTGTTCGAGCTCACCGGCGTCATCGGCGTCTTCGCCACCGGCATCCAGGGCGTGCCGCTGGAAAAACTCGACGCGCTGATGACGGAGGAGGTCGAGAAAGTGAAAGCCGAGGGCGTGACCGAGGAGGAATTCGCCAAGGCGATGAACGGCAAGGAGGCCGAGATCGCAAACGCCAATGGCGCGATGCTCTCCCGCGCAAAGAACCTCGCAAACGCGCACGTCTTCGAAGGCGGCACGGACGAGGTGAACAGGCAGCTCGACCATTATCTCGCCGTGAAGCGCGAGGATCTTCAGCGCGTGGCGAAGAAATATTTCATCACCGACAAGGTCCACGTCCTCCACTACCCCGCCGCCGAGCCGCTGGGCAGCGACAAGAAGTAACACGCCATTTTTCCATCACTCATCATGCGACGCTTTCTCCCACTCCTGCTCACCGCCTTCGCGTTCACTGCGAACGCCGACATTGACCGCACGAAGAAACCCGAGCCCGGCCCCGCGCCCGAGGCGGCATTCCCCGACTACGTCACGAAGGTACTCCCGAATGGCCTGAAGATTTTTGTGATCGAGGACGACCGCAAGCCGACAATCACACTGCGGCTCGTGATCAAGGGCGGCGACGTGAACGACGCGGACAAGCATGGCACCGCGGGCTTCGTCGCGGGCCTGCTGAACCGCGGCACGACGACACGCGACGCGCTCACTTTTGCAAAGGCCGTGGACTCGCTCGGAGCCACGCTGGAAGCCGGCTCGGGCGCGGATGCGATCAGCGTGAGCACGAGCGGGCTCACGAAAATCACCGGCCCGCTGCTGGAGCTTTTCGCCGACGCGGTGATGCACCCTGTCTTCGTGCAGGAGGAATTTGCGAAGGCGCAGAAGCGCACGTATTCCTCACTGACCGCGCAGAAAAAAGAGCCGCATTCACTCGTCGGCAAGCTGATGAGTTCGACGCTCTTTGGAGAGCATCCGTATGGGAAATTCACGACGCCCGAGAGCGTGAAGGCGATCACGCGCGAGGACCTCGTGAAGTTTCACGCGACCTGGTTCGCGCCGAACAACGCCTCGCTCGCCATCGTCGGCGACGTGAAGGCGGCGGACATCCTGCCGAAGATCGAAAAGGCCCTCGGCGGCTGGGAAAAGAAGGAAGTGCCGATGATCAAGAAAGCGGCTGTCTCGCCGATCAGCGGCCTCACGATCCACCTGCTCGATCTGCCCGGCAGCGTGCAGAGCAATGTGATCGTGTGCCGCAATGCGCCCTCGCGCGCAGAGGCCACCGACCTGCCCGAAGTGAATGTGATGAATTCGATCCTCGGCGGCGGATTCAGCGGACGCCTTTTCCAAAACCTCCGCGAGAAGCACGGCTACACGTACGGCAGCAGCAGCGCATTCGGCTACAACAAGGAGGCCGGCTATTTCCAGGCCACCGCCGAGACGCGCAACGACGTGACCGCCGCCGCGATCAACGAAATCCTCGGCGAACTCACGCGCCTCATGACCGAGCCCGTCGCGGAACCGGAACTCGAACTCCAGCGGCAATACAACATCGGCAACTACCTGCTCTCGCTCGAAAGCGCAGGCCGCGTCGCCTCGCGCGTGCAGGACATCGAACTGTACGGACTCGCGCCGGATTTCTACAAGACCTACGCGAAGCGCATGGCCGCCGTGACACCCGCAACGGTGAAGGAACTCGCGGGAAAATATCTGAGCACGAAGGACACCGCCATCGTCGTGGTCGGCGACGCGAAGCAGATCCGCGAGAGCCTCGAAAAAATGGGCAAAGTCGTGCTCTACGACACGGACTTGAAAGTCGTGAAGTGATCCCCGTAGGCGCAATCGGAAGATTGCGGCGGATCAACGCGCCGCAGCCTGTCAGCACGCCGCGAGCTTCGGCTCGCGCCTACGCATGAGCGGCTATCGCGGGCGCATCGCCCCCTCGCCCACCGGCCATCTGCACCTCGGCCACGCGCGCACTTTTCTGATCGCACAGCAACGCGCGCTCGATGCTGGCGGCGTACTGATCCTCCGCATGGATGATCTCGACGGCCCGCGCTGCCGCACCGAATTCAGCGCCGCCGCCATCGAGGATCTGCGCTGGCTCGGCCTGCGCTGGCACGAGGGACCGGATGTCGGCGGCACGCACGGGCC
>JANXZI010000707.1 GCA_025355595.1 Spartobacteria bacterium | reverse complement strand
GAGGCAGGTCGGCGAAGCGCGGCGCGACCGCGTTTTCTGCGCACAGGCGTTGCTGGACATCCTCGAAGAGCCGCCCCGTCTGCGTCCGGAGTAGCAGGCGCGCGTCTTCGCGCTGATACGAACGTCAATTGCAGAAGGTCTCGTCAATACCTTCGGCAAACCCAACCTGCTTCGTGCCGCGCTCGGGGAGCGATCCGGTGAACCAAACTTGTCCCATAGCGACCGCATCCGACGGCGGAAGATGTTGCTATTTGCGTATTCTATCCCCTCTCCTCGCCATTCCAAAAATACGTCCCTTCTCATCAGCCTCTTTAGCCGTATCCGCCAGCTTGATTTCTCCCCAGACAAAAGCTGTTTGTGACAATATGTGTCACACTTTAAAAATCTAATGCTAAAGCACTTAAAGTGGAGGCGAGGGGAGTTGAACCCCTGTCCTAAAAACTTTTGACGCAAACATCTACACGCTTAGCCGTGCCATTAATTTAAGCCTCACGCTGCGGGCGGGCGCGCCACGCGAGGCCGGTCGTCCACGATTTGAAGTCTCGCCCCCCGGCGCGGTCGCTCCGCCTGAGGGCCAGCCTGCTAGTCGTCGTCCCCGAGGCCTAGCAGGCGTCGGCTCGGGAACGTCACAGCGATTTAGGCTGCGAGGGCCAGTTCTTCGGTTTTGGCTTTTGTGTGTTTTGCCCAGGATTGGTAACGCGGCCAACCAGGCTTCCGCGGCATGCCGTCTGCATCTCGAATTTTCAGTCGAAACCAGTACGCCCCCGTTATTTTTTGGGAGGCGGCGACTTTAGCCGGCCCTCACGGGTTTGCAACGGATGATTCACGCCGCAATCAGCAATTGGCTTCCCATTGTGCGATGCTACCTTCGGGGCGTGAAAATGATTTTCCTCTCCTTTCTTGCCATTTCCTGCTCACTCATCAGCGGTTGCACGAGCGGGAAGAAGGGGAAGTCCGGCTACCGGAATTATGACGGGGACAGCAGCCCGAACATCCGGATGTTCGAGGAAAAGCCGGGCTATCCGGTGAACACGCGATAAGCGAAAGTCGCATCCGCGGCCCGACTGCGCGGTCGCATTTTTTCAGCGAAGGAAAATGACTGCCAAGCGCGGCGCACATCCTATGATATCGCCGTGGCCGACCTTTTTGACCTCACTGAAACCAAGTCCGACGCGACTGCCGCTGCCGCGCCGCTGGCGGAGCGGATGCGGCCTCGCACGCTCGACGAATACTCCGGCCAGCAGCACATCCTCGGGCCGGGGAAATTGCTGCGCCGCGCGATCGAGGCGGACCGCATCGCGAGCATCATCCTCTTCGGCCCGCCGGGCACGGGAAAGACCACGCTCGCACAGATCATCGCGCTCGCGACGAAGTCTCGCTTCGAGCGGCTGAGCGGCGTGGAGAGCAACATTGCGGACTTGCGGAAAGTCGTCGCATCCGCGGCGAACCGGCTCGCGAACACGGGGCAGAAGACGATCCTTTTCGTGGATGAGATCCACCGCTGGAACAAGGCGCAGCAGGATGTGCTGCTGCCGGATGTCGAGCGCGGCACCGTGCGGCTCATCGGCGCGACGACGGAGAACCCGTTCTTCTACGTGAACAGTGCGCTCGTCTCGCGCTCGCAGGTCTTCCAACTCGAGCCGCTCGCGCCCGTGGACATCGAGGCCGTGATGCGCCGCGCGCTCGCGGACGAACAGCGCGGCATCGTAGCCGCGCTCGTGAAAGCGCGGGCTGATCTCGGCGAAAAAAGTGCCCGCGCTTTGACAAGCGCGGCTACGGTGCTGGCGGACGATGACGCACTTTCGCACCTCGCCACGATCGCGGATGGCGACGCGCGCAAAGCGCTCAATGCGCTCGAAGTCGGCGTGCTCACGACACCGCCGGATGCGCAAGGCGTCGTGCATTTCACAAAGCTCGTCGCCGAGGAAAGCATCCAGAAAAAATCCGTCGTGTATGACGCCACGGGCGATGGGCACTACGACACGATTTCCGCATTCATCAAAAGCGTGCGGGGCAGCGATCCCGATGCCGCGCTGTATTGGCTCGCGAAAATGCTCTACGCTGGCGAGGACATCCGCTTCATCGCGCGCCGGCTTGTCATCCTCGCGAGTGAAGACATCGGCATGGCCGATCCGCAGGGGCTGCCGCTCGCGGTCGCCGCGCAGCAGGCGGTCGAGTTCATCGGCATGCCCGAGGCGCGCATCACGCTCGCCCACGCGACGGTCTATCTCGCCACCGCGCCGAAATCGAACCGCGCCTACGTCGGCATAGACAAGGCGATGGAGGAGGTGAAAAATGGCGTCACGCTCGCCGTGCCGCGCCACCTCCGCAGCACCGGCAGCAAGCGCGCTGTGAAGACGCTCGGTCACACTGGCTACCAGTATTCGCACGACGGC
>JANXZI010000705.1 GCA_025355595.1 Spartobacteria bacterium | reverse complement strand
CGCGCGGCGGAGCCCGTGCTGAAGCTCAAGGACGGCGACGTGTGGGTGATGTCCGGCGACAGCATCACGGCGCAGCGGCAGCACACGAATTACATCGAGGCATTTTACCACACGCGCCATCCGGCGCTGAATCTGCGCTTTCGCAACTCGGGCATCGGCGGCAACACGACGGGCAACATCATCCAGCGTTTCGATTACGACATCGCCGCGTGGAAGCCGACGATCGTGAGCGTCGAACTCGGGATGAATGACGTGGGCAGAGGCGACGACCCGGCGGGTTACATCAAGGGCCTGCGCGAGATCATCGGGAAGATCCGCGCCATCCACGCGCAGCCGGTGCTCATCTCGTCGAGCCCCGTGGATGACGGCAGCAAGATGAACGACTGGAAGTCCGATCGCTGCCGGCGCATCCATCCGTACACCGAGGCGCTCAAGGCACTCGCCGCCGAGGAGAAAGTGGTCTTCGTGGATCAATATCACCCGCTCATCAATCTGTGGGGCGACAACCGCGCGAAGGGCGAGGCCGAGGCCCGCAAGAAAGGCACTTGGCCGCCAAAGCCCACGCCCGCGCCCGCCGTGGATCCGACGAAACCCGCAGACCCGGCGAAGCCCGTGAAGCCTGCCGCGGCGCCGATCCCTCCCTCGCTGATCCCGCTCACTGGCGACCCCGTGCATCCCGGCCCGGTCGGCCAGTACACGATGGCCGCGACGATCCTCGGCGCACTCGGCGCGGAGCACGAAGTGAGCAGCGCCACACTGAAGGCCGACGGCAGCGTGGTCTCCGCGACGCACTGCAAGATCACCGACGCGAGCGCGAAGGACGGCAAGCTCACCTTCACGCGGCTCGACGATGCCAGCCCGTGGCCGATCCTCCCCGCCGCGAAAAGCGCCACGCAACTGCTCCCCGCGGTGCTCGATCTCTCGCGCTGCATTTTGAAAGTGACGGGCCTCGCCGCCGGGAAATATCGCGTAAGCATCGAGGGCAAACCCGCAGCCACGCTCGACGCCGCCGAACTCGCCGCAGGCTGGAACATCACCTCCGCATCCGACGGCGCACTCGGCGAACGCGCGACCAGAATCCTCGCCGCGATCGGCAACCTTCAGGGCAAGCTGAACAACGACTGGCGCGCGGCGAGCAAGGACAAGGACGAGGCGAAACTCGCCGAGGCGCAGATGGCGATTGATGCCGCCGACGCCGAAGTGCGCGCCGTGTGCGCGCCCGTCGCGTGGCATTTCGAGATCGAAAAGGACGCAAAGTAATCCGCCACAGAAATGCGCCTCCCATTTTTCTCCGCGCTCCTCGCGCTCGCCCTCACCCCATTCCTCCGCGCGGAGCAGCCCGCGACGGCGAACAAATTTGAAAAGGACATCGCCGCCTTCGAGGCCGCGGACAAAAATAATCCGCCGCCGCAGGGCGCGATCCTTTTCACCGGTGCCTCGGGCATCAAACGGTGGACCACGCTCGCGCAGGATTTCCCCGATCTGAAGGTGATCAACCGCGGCTTCGGCGGCTCGCAGATTTCCGATTCGATCCACTTCCTTGATCGCGTGAGCATCCCGTATCACCCGAAGACGATCGTGCTCCAGGCAGGCGGCAACGACCTCAACGCCGGCAAGCCCGTCGCGCAGGTCGTCACGGATTTCAAGACCTACGTGGAAAAGGTTCGCGCGAAATTGCCCGACGTGAAAATCGTCTATCTCGGCCAGGGCCCCAGCCCGCTCCGCTGGGAGCAGCGCGAGAAGCAGCAGGAGCTGAACCGCCTTGTGCGCGAGTCCATCGCTGCCGGAAAAAACATGGCCTTCGTGGATCTGTGGGACGTGACGCTCGGCAGCGACGGCCAGCCGCGCCCGGAACTTTTCGTCGCCGACCGGCTGCACCCGAGCGCGGAGGGCTACAAGCTCCGCACGAAGCTCCTGCGCCCGGTGATCGAATCGAAATGACGGTGTTTTTTCGTCCCACATCAATCGCCGACAAATGTGGCTGACGTGGTGCCGGCAGCCGTGAGTCGCGAGGGCGTGAAGGCGGACTATGAGCAGTATTAGGCGTTCGTCCGGCCCGACGGGTGGATTGCCTTCCACGACATCGTGGACAGCGCGCACCACCGCACTCTCGGCTGCTTCGTCCGCGCAACTCTGGAACGAGCTTCCGGGCGGGAAAATCGAATTCAAAGCGAAGCAGGGCTGGGCCGGGATCGGCGTCCTGCGCACGCCGCAATAGCTCCCGCAGGTCGGGATGGAAAATCACACGCCTTGGCCATTCCGCACCACCGGAGACCGGCTTCGTGCGGACCCCCGCGGATCTCGGCGGCGGTCTCCCGCGGCTGACCGCGCTGCGCGGGACACTTCGCGGACGAATGGAGGCTTCGGTGCGCATGGCCGCGCCGCGCTTCACCCGGCAGATATCTGGCGTGCATGGTGCGCGAAGCAGTGCTCCAGTCCGCTCGCGTGACTATCCAGCAGGCATTTCAAACCGCTCTCCACCGCCACGGATCCGGGCGGCTCGCCGAGGCGGAGACGCTTTACCGCCAGATCCTCGCCGTGCAGCCGGAGCATGCCGATGCACTGCATTTGCTCGGAGTCATCGTCGATCATTCCGGGCAGCACGCGGCCGGTGCGGAGCTGATCCTCAAGGCCATCGCCATCTCTCCCTCCGTCGCCGCCTACCATTCCAATCTCGGCGAAGTGTACCGGAAATCGCAACGCACCGAGGAGGCGGTCGCAGCGTGCAGCCGGGCACTGGAACTTAAGCCCGACTACGCGAAGGCATACAACAACCTGAGCGCCGCACTGAACGACCAAGGCCGCCCCGAGCAGGCGATGGACGCCTGCCGCCGCGCGATCCATCTCGCCCCGGATATGCCCGAGGCCCACTACAATCTCGGCATCGCACTGACGAAACAGGAAAAAACCGAGGAAGCCATCGCCGCATATCGGAAGGCCATCCAGCTCAGGCCGGACTACCCCGACGCATACAATAATCTCGGATACGTGCTCACAATGTTGCGCCGGTCCGAGGAAGCCGTCGCCGCCTTCGAGCGTGCGACCGAGCTCAGGCCGGACTTTCCGGAGGCTTATAACAATCTGGGAAATGTGCTGAAGGAACAAGGCCGCCCCGACGACGCATTGGCATCGTACCGCCGCGCGATCCAGATCCGTCCAGCCTACGCGGAGGCCCACAGCAACCTTGGCGCGACCCTGAAGGATCAAGGACGACTGGAAGATGCCATCTCAACATTCCGCACCGCGATCCGGCTGCGGCCCGATTCCGCGGCATTTGCCAGCAATGTGCTCCTTACTCTCCACTACCTGCCCGACCTGAAGCGTCAGACTCTCGCCGCGGAGCAACGCCAGTGGAACCACACCCACGCCGAACCGTTGGCAAAGCACGCTTCCGCCCACACCAATGACCGGGATCCTCAGCGGCGGCTCCGGATAGGCTGCATATCGCCAGACTTCCGCGATCACGTGGTCGGACGTTACCTGCTGCCATGGTTCGAGCACCAGGATCGCAAGCGTTTCGAGATGATGTTATTCCACAGCACACAGGCCGGATCACCTCACCGAACGCCTCCGCACACTCGCAGGCCGCTGGCGCCAAACCGCGGGAGTGGACGATGCCAGACTGGCCGAGATGATCCATCAGGACAAAGTGGATATCCTTTTTGATCTCTCCCAGCACTCCGCCGATAATCGTCTTCCGGTCTTCGCCCGCAGGCCCGCACCAGTGCAGGCAAGTTTCGCCGGCTACCCGGCCGGCG
>JANXZI010000342.1 GCA_025355595.1 Spartobacteria bacterium | reverse complement strand
GCGCCGCGGCGGCAGCCGTGGGCGCGAGGAGCAGGGAGAAAATGGCGGGGATTTTCATGGGTGGGGTAAACGACTGACCCGTGCGCCGCGGGCGTCTTATGTCGTCTCTCCAAATTTTCCGGGGCGTCCCCGCGCGCGGGGGTGGATTTTCGTCGGCTGCCGATGACCAAGGAGTCTGCCGTAGTCGTGCTTTTCCGTTTCGCAATCCCGATGAATCCTGCCAGTTAAGAAGCTCTCACCACAGTCACCGCTCACATGTCATGAAAACAATCCTCACATTCACCCTCCTCCTGCTGACCTCGCTTGCGACGCTGCGGGCAGCGCCGGTCTCACTTTTCGACGGCAAGACGCTTGAGGGCTGGGACTACGATGCGAAGGTCTGGCGCGTCGAGGATGGCATGATCACCGGCGGGTCCACCACCGAGAAGATCCCCGCGAACTACTTCATCTGCACCCGGCGCAGCTACGCGAACTTCGACCTGCGGCTCAAACTCAAGTGCAGCGGCGATCCGAAGACGGGCCTGATCAACAGCGGCATCCAGATTCGCAGCCTGCGCGTGCCGGGCGGTGCGCATATGATCGGCTATCAGGTGGACTGCGGCGCGGGGTGGTTTGGGAAAATTTACGACGAGTTCCGCCGCAACAAGGTGATCGCGACGCCGGTCGATCCAGCCGCGCTCGACAAGGTCGTGGATGTCTTCGGGTGGAATGAATACCGCATCCGCGCGGAGGGGCCGCGCATTCAGGCCTGGATCAATGGCGTGCTCGCGATCGACTACACCGAGACCGATCCGAACATCGCGCTCGACGGCCAACTCGGCCCGCAGGTTCACGCCGGCGGCATCGCGCTGGTGCAGATGAAGGACGTGACCATCGAGGAACTCCCGCCGACAGCGAACGCGCCCACGTGGGAAAAGCTCGGCGGTGTGGAAGGCGCACGGGCAAAGATCGCGCCGCCGAAGAAGGGCGCGGCGAACGAGGCGAAGCCGGCCAAGGCAGGCAACGTGACGACTTCAGTCGCCAAGACGCCGGAGGAGGAGCGCGCGACTTTCAAACTGCCCGAGGGCTTCGAAGCCGAACTGATCGCGAGCGAGG
This sequence comes from Spartobacteria bacterium, assembly GCA_025355595.1. Taxonomy (GTDB): domain Bacteria; phylum Verrucomicrobiota; class Verrucomicrobiia; order Chthoniobacterales; family Chthoniobacteraceae; genus SXWH01. Next base: position 2,157 of record JANXZI010000342.1, on the reverse strand, counting down.
ACATCGCGAATGGCATCGGGAAATTTGTGCCCATCGCATTCGATCAAAAGGGGGCGCTATGGACGACGACCGCGCTCGAATATCCCGTGGACGGCAACGAAAACCCCGCCGCCGCCGATGCGCTCTACGCGAGTCATGCGAAGGACAAAGTGCTCGTCTATGATCGCGATCCTAAATCGCCCACCGGCTACACGAGCAAGCCGCGCGTATTCGCCGAGGGCCTCGCCATTCCACTCGGCGTGCTGCCTTACAAAAATGGATGCTACGTTCAGTGGGGCCACGACATCGCCTTTCTCGAAGACACCGATGGCGACGGCAAGGCCGACAAGCGCACCGTGATTCTCACCGGCTTCGGCGTGCAGGACTCGCATCTTTTTCCGCATCAGTTCATGCGCGCGCCCGGCGGCTGGATCTGGATGGCGCAGGGCGCGTTCGATTATGGCAAGGTCCGCCGCCCCGATGAGCCGGCAGAAAAAGCGGTGCAGTTCGACCAATGCCGCATGGCAAAATTCCGCGCCGACGGCAGCGGCTTCGACATCACGAGCAACGGCCCGTGCAACATCTGGGGCCTCGTGCTGAACGGCGAGGGCGAGGCATTCATCCAGGAGGCGAACGACATGGGCTACCCCGTGATGCCCTTTCACGAATACGCGAACTACCCCGGCTGTTCCGACCGCCAGTGGAAAAGCTACGCGCCCGAATTCCCCGGCACCGCGACTTTCAAGGTCGGCGGCACAGGCCTCAGCGGCCTCGCGCTCACGGACAAAGCCGGCACTTTCCCCGCACCGTGGGCCGACGTGATGCTCGTTGCAAATCCGATCACGAATCGCATCAACGCGATCAAAATGCACCGCGACGGCCCGCGCTGGCGGCTGGAACAACTGCAGGATTTCGTCGCTTCGAGCGACCCGTGGTTCCGCCCGGTCGCGATCAGCATCGGCCCCGATGGCTGCCTCTACATCGTGGATTGGTACAACAAAATCATCTCGCACAACGAGGTGCCGCGAAATCATCCCGACCGCGACAAGACGCGCGGCCGCATCTGGCGCGTGAAGGCGACAGCGGTGAAGCCGTTCGACGTGCCGGATTTCACGAAGCTGAGCGGCGATGGGCTGATCGCGAAGCTCGGCGGCCCGTCGCTCACGCAGAGTCATCTGGCGTGGCAGGCGATCGGGGATCGCGACATGAGAGAGCTGACTGAGAAACTCGCCGGACTACTCCAGCCGGGACAACCGAACGACGCAGCTCGGATTCAGTCGCTGTGGGCGTTAGAATCGATGCACACGTCTCAGCCGGACGCAAAGATGTTTGAGGCCGCCCTATCTGCAACTAATCGGAACATTCGGCGTGAGGCTGTTCGGGCGCTTGGAAATTCGCAGATCCACCACATGAACCTCTTGACTATGCTTTCTCGCTTCACGGGTGAGAGCGACCCGGAAGTGCGGGCTGATCTCGTGCGGCTGTCTGGGCTCTTGTTCGAGTATTCAGCGACTGAGGAGATCGAAGAATTTCCCGATAAGACATTCCCGGCCAAGGCTGTTGCGAATCTCTTGCAGTTCGCGCGCGATCCGCTCCGCGAGCCCGTCGCCCCGAGCACGCGCGACGGAAAGCCGATCAAAGTCCGCGAAGCCTACGACCGCGAATTTGAGCGCTATCTCGTCCGATTCTTTCTCGAAAAACATCCCGATGCCGTCGCTAAATTTCTCGATTCGCCGGACGCACAAAAACTTCCCGTCGAAGCCCGCCTCCTCGCCACGCTCGCGCTGGAGCCGAAGGCGAGCGCGGCGCGGGTCGCGCAGCTTTTGCCGAAGCTCACGCGCGCGCCGGGGCAGGAGGAAGTGCTGCGGCTCGCGCAATTCCCCGGCGAGCCCGGCGTGGGCGACGCGCTGCGCGCCACCCTGCAAAATCCCGCCACCCGCACCGCCGCCCTCGAAGCGCTCCTCGCCACCCGCACCCGCCTCGACGCCGCCCAGCTCACCCCTTTCCTCGCCGACGCCGCCACCGCGCTGCTCGCCAGCCCAGACCCCGCGAGCCTCGACCTAGGCGTGAAACTCGCCGCCGGCTTCAAGCTCCCCACCGCCGAGCCCGCGCTCGTTGCGCTCTTGCAAAGCGGCGCGACCCAGCCCGCGCTCGCCGCCCTCCGCGCCCTCACCGAAC
>JANXZI010000341.1 GCA_025355595.1 Spartobacteria bacterium | reverse complement strand
CCCAGCAGCACGCACACGGGCAGGCCCGACACCTTGCCGAGGAGGTCCCAGCAGGCCATGTCCACGGCCGACTTCACATACGGGTGGCCCTTCAGCGCCGCGTCCATTTTCCGATTGAGCTTCGCGAGTTCACGCGGGTCTTCACCGATGAGATGCGGCCCGAGTTCGCGCAGCCCCGCGCGCACTCCCTCCGCATACGCGGGGAGATAGAACGGCCCGAGCGGACACACTTCGCCGTGGCCGGTGATGCCTGCGTCCGTCTCCACGCGGACGATGGTGCTGTCGAAGACCGTGACGGATTTTCCACCGCTCCACCTGTAGGTGGTTTCGACGAGTGGGAGTTCGACGCGATACGCGAGGATGCGAGTGATTTTCATGGTGTGCGTTGGCGAGAATTGGACGCTGGGAGACTGTGCAGTTCCGGCTGCGTGGTTGCTGCTTCGATGGCTTTGATCGCGTCCTCGACATCGCCGGTGCGCCGCTTGTTGAGGTCGCCGGGAAATTCCCGGTTCTTCACCTGCTCGTTTAATTCGTCGATCAATTCGCGGAGCTGCGGGATCGCCGGCTGCGCGGCTTTTCCGTAGCCGACGAGCACTTTCATGATCTCGCCGGTGCGCTTTTCGCTGCCGTGTCCGCCCTGCGTTTTCGCGAGCGCGACGCCAGCCTCGATACCCTCTTTGAAATTATATTTCGTCAGCGCCTTGAAACCGCCCCTGCGGATTTCGTTGCCGAACATCGTGTCCGCCGGGCAGCGCGTTTTCACCGCAGCGAGGATGTCCTGGCCGAGCGCCATCACGTCCTCGAGCTTCAGTTTGTCCGCGAGCGTTCCTTTCAAAGTCGCACGCGCCATGCCGTCCGCATTTTGCGCGATGGCGCGGATGGCAGGGTAAAGCAACGCCGTATCAATGCCCTCGATATTCCCACGCAGCAGCCCGCCGAAAAGCGCGGCCGCGAGCTGGCCATGCGTGAGCTGCACGGGGTCTTCCCACGTCACGGGCAGCGATGGCTCCGCCGTGGTGACGACCGCGCGCAGCATGTCGCTGATCGCGGGCTTCGCCTTGTCGCCCATATTTTTCAGTGCCTCCGCCGCCTTCACGCGCAGCCAGCGATCCGAGTGCGTGAGCGAGCGCACGAGCACGGGCAGCGCCGTCACGTCCTTGATGTAGCCGAGCGTCTCTGCCGCACCCTGCCGCTTCCATGCGTCCTTGCCCTCCGCCATCGCGATCAGCTCCGGCGCCATCGCCTTTGCCTCGGGCCGGTCGGAGAGTTCCTCCGCCGCATAGCTCCGCACGACCGGCGACCAGTCGCCGAGCGCGGTCACCAACTCGGGCACCGTCTTGCTTTTCCGCCGCTCGTAGAAATATCCCGACGCCACCGCTTCACTCACATCCTTCGTGGTGAGGAAATTTTTCGCGCTCGCGTCCTTGCCGGTGATCCACAGATTTTTCAGCGGCAGCGAATACGTGAGCACGTAGCAAGCATTCGGGCTCAGATCGTAGTAGCCACTTTTACCGTTGTAGGTGTCGTCGTCCGTCCTGCCCGCGCCGAATTGCTCGCCGCCGTCGTAGGTGAATGACCCGTCGCTGCGCCGCACGAGATCGAGATGCCACGCCGCCTCGCGCACGAACGCTGCCGCCGCGCCCGGCCCGCCCGCGTTCGCGCCGAGCGCGCCCCACAGATAGGAGAAGCCCTGGCCCGTGTGTCCGTATTCGCGATTCTGGAACGATGCCGTGACCATCTTCGCATAATACTGCGTCTCGCGCGGCTTGATCGTCGTCACGCCAAACATCACCGCCGCCATCGCGTTCTTGCCGTTGTTGTCGTGGCTCGCCCACGGCATGTGCTCGCCGTAGGGGACCGCGCCCTTGTCCACGAAGTAGCCGAAAAATTTCGTCGCGCGCTCGATGGCCGCATCCACTTCCGGATCGGAAATGCCGCACCGTTTGCCGAGCACGATCGCCATGTTCCCGATGAGCCCCGCCGCATTCACCGGCCCGTATGGCGGGATGGAACCGTGCAGTTTCCCATCCGCCGTGCGGTGCGAAATGCCATGCCCGAACGTCCCATACATGCTCTGCCCCTGCGCGAGAAACGTCGTGTATTTCGCAATCGCCGGCAGCACGTCCTTGTCGCGCGTGACTTGGTAATACTCGCACAGGAAGACATTCTTGTAGCCCCAGTCCCACACGACCACGCCATTGCGCAGTTCGATCTTCAGCGCCTGCGAGACAATCTGCATCGCCAGATCCTTCGCGCGCGGAAGGTATTCGGGATTCCCCGTCGCCAGCAGCGCCAGCCCGCTCACCGCGCCGTTCCAGTTCGGCTCCAGCTTTTCCTTTTCCAGCGCCTTGCACGCGTCGGCAAAAATGTGGGCCGACTTCGGGCAATCATACGGCGCCGTCGCGCTGTAGCTCCCCATCACGCGCAGTTTCAGCATCACATCCTCCGTCTTGCCTCCACGCCAGCGCGTGAGTTTCATCACCCCGTTCTTTTCCGCCTCCGTGATCGCGCGGCCAAACGTCTGCCGCGCATCGTCGGCGAAAAGTTTCCCGCCCACGCCGAGGATCACGTCATCTACTTTCATCACCCCATCCGCCGGTGAATCCTTGCCGACGTGGGTGACGAGAATCTGCCGGCTCGCCGTCGTCGTCCTCCCCTGCTGGCTCTCGCGGAAATTCGCGGGCCGCGTGTAAATCCA
>JANXZI010000652.1 GCA_025355595.1 Spartobacteria bacterium | reverse complement strand
GTTCGCGAGTGGATGTCGGGCTGTCTTGCATTTTGAAAAGGCGGCGAACATTGCGCCCCCGCGCACGGATGCCAGCGAAAAAGCTGCCACCGTGCGCGAGGCGCGCAAACATCCCGGCTGTCGCTGCTACTTCCGCTTTTTCGGCTTCGTGATCTTCGCGGCAGGTTTCTTTTTCGCGGTTTCCTTTTCCTCATCCTCCTCGCCGAGCGCATCGAGATCCACGGCAGGCGGAACGCCAGCCGCGGCGTCCGTGCGGACTTGCACAACCTGGCTGCCGATTCGCTGGAGCGTCTGCATCGCCATGAGCATCTGCTGCCGCGCGGCGGTCGCCTCGCGGATGACATCCGGCCCCCACGGATCCACGGGCACGGGGCCATTCGGGCCCCACGCCCACAGCGGCCCGTCGGCGAGGCTTCCGAGCAGGAACACCCATGCCTCCAGATCCGATTCGCGCGGCCAGACGAAGTTGAACACGAACGCCGGTACCGGCTGCGACGCGATGCCATTTGAGACCACGCTGATCTCCACACTGCCGCCGGGGACGGATGCGGGGACGTGGAAGTTCGTCGTGTGCAGCGCCGCGCCGGTGGCGATGCCCATCGTGCTGTGGCCCGTCGTGCGGCAGTAGGACACTTTTCCGTTCGCGTGCTTCAGGCGCACGATCGGGTAGTTGCTCGCCATTGTCGCGTCGTCGCCGTACACGGACGCGTGCGAGAGGCCGGTGATTTGTCGGCCCTGCAGCGTGTGACCCGTGCCGGGAAACATGAATGCTGGCACGCTCGTGATCACGGGCCGCCACGCGGCGGGATAGGTCGTCTTGTCGGGGATGTAGTTGTAGATTTCATTCGTGCCCGCGGCGAAGAGCACGCGTGCGGATGGGAGCATGAGCATGCGTCCCTCGTACGGCACGCCGGTCGAGTTCGGTGGATCGCTCACGCGCACAAGCTTTGTCCCGTCGAACTCGAAGAAGTACGTCGGCCCGAGGTAGCTGTCGCGCTGGCCGTCCACCGGCCCGGCGACGCATAGGACGCGGCCATTTGGCAGCAGGCAGCCAGGGGCGTCTTTCGCACCGAGGGTCTCATGGCCAATGCTCGGAAAATCCGGCCCCGCGGCCCATGTGCCCTGCTGACTTGGATTCGCGGGCGGCGTGTAGAGCGCAGTGTGATTCGTCGCGCCGACGCAGAATGCGCGCCCATCCGGGAGCGCGACTGCGGGGCCGATTTCCAGCGACGCATTTTCCACGATGTTGGACACGAGCTTGCCCGCCTTCACCCATTTGTTCGAGGAAGGCAGATACTTTTCCGCAAAGGGCGTGTTGCTGCATTGCACGGTGAGCACCGTACCATCGGGGAGCAGCGTCCACGTTTCCTCCGAGGCGGAATCGCCCTTGTCCGGCCCCGCCGACCATGTGCCCGCGACGGGATCGAAGATCGCCGTCTTCACGCCCTGATAGTAGCCCATGATCAGCCGCCCATCCGAGAGCAGGCACGCGGCGGCATCGCCGATATTCGTCCAGCCTGCGGGCGGCGCGACTGCGGTCCACGTGTCCGCGACAGGGTTGTAGATTTCACACTTGTTCGTTTCCGATCCCGCGTTGCTGTATTCGCCGCCGCAGACGATGACGCGACCGTCGCGCAGCACTGCGGACGCGTAGTACAGCCGCGTGTTCAACATCGGCGCGAGCGGCGTCCAAGTGCCGTTGATGTAGCTGCCCGAGTCGTCAGGCGTGAGCTTTGACCACCGCACGCCACCGCTTTCCTGACACATCACGGAACCGTCCGTGAGCAGCAGCATCGTGCTCGCGCCAAATCCCGGCGCGTTGTTCAATTTGATCCATGTTCCAGGCATAACATTCTCCTTCGTATTTTTGTTTGTTTGCCCCGTGGAAAACGCCCGGGACTGTGACGTCATCCCCCTTCGCGCGCAGACCGCGTGCGGGGAGAAAACGAATGCGCAAACCGGACACTGCGCTTCCCGGAAAATCGCCCCAACGCGGCGCGCAACGCGAGCCGCCGACCGACCATGCACTCAACGAGCTTGTTCATACCACGGGCTGTTTCCTGCTGGGGAGAATGCCGGGGACGTGCACTGGAAGTCAATCGCCAACCCGTCGCCGCCTTCATGCTCGCCGCGCCGGGAGATGCCACTAACATCGCGCGCCTTGGAAACCGCCGACACCGATCACTACGCCACCCTCGGCCTCGACCGCCGCTGCACCACCGCGCAGATCCGCGCCGCCTACCGAGTACTCTCGAAAAGGCATCACCCCGACGTGAACCCTGGCTCACCCGAAGCCCTCGCCCAGATGCAGGCGCTGAACGCCGCGCACGACACGCTGTGCGATCCCGCGCGGCGTCGCGCATACGATCGCGATCTCGACGCGAGCACGGCTCCTGCGAAAGCACGGGAGCGCGAGTCCGCAAAAATTGAGCGCAACATCTCGCACGATGCGCGGCTGCGCCCGGAGGATTTCGTGCGCGGCGCGATGATCGAAGTGCGCGTGACGGATCCCGCAAATTCAAACGGCACCGAGATTTTCCAACTCGAAATCCCGCCGGGCACCGCACCCGGCGAACGCTTCCGCCTGCCGCGCGCGGAGCCCTTTGTAGGCGGCACCGTGACCGTGCGCGTGAAAGCCGCGCCGGGATTTCGCTTCAAGGTCAGCGGCTCGGATGCACGCTGCGATCTGCGGATCAGCCCGCAGCGCGCAAAGCAGGGCGGGAGCGAGATGACCCAGGGAATCACCGGCGGAATGCTGCGCGTGCAGATTCCTCCCGGTGTCGGACGCGGAGCAGTGCTGCGCATTTCCGGCGAGGGCCTGCCAAAGCCGCGCGGTGGCCGCGGGGACTTGCTCGTGCGAATCACCTACCGCCTCGACGTGCGCAGTTCGCGCGCGAGCGGCCGATGAATCCTGACCCGTTGCCCACCGCCTGCTCTCCATCGGGCGCGGGACCCACCGAAAAATGGAAAAAGGGAAAGAGCGCGCCGACCTTCGGCCCACTCTCGAAAATTCACGCGCCGCTTCCGTCCTTAGACGGTTTCAGGCGTGGCGTCCGTCGCGGCTTCTGGCGCAGCGTCGGCCTCTCCGGGAGTCGCCGGCGCATCCTTGCGCTTCAGCTTCTCGGCCTTCTTTGCCTTCTTGTCCATTTCACGCCGACGCTTTTCAAACTGGTAGTTGGGTTTTGCCATGTGTGACCGCACCATCCCACCTTGCTGGCAATCTTACGAGAGCTAATTGCGCCATTCGTCCGCGTCCGGGACTTCCCCTTGTGCTGCGCGGAAGATTCGCTCCCAAGTTTCCACGCAAGCCTTCCCGGACGGATGCCCGTACACGCTGCTGCCAAACGCGGGCGCGGATCAAAGCTCCGCTCTCGCCACGATCCAATTCCCTGCCCTACCCTGCACGCCATGATGCAACGCCTGCTCCTCCTTTTTCTACTCCTGTGCGGACTGTGCGAGACGCATGCGGTGAACCTCGTCGCACCGCCGGAAATTTCGCCGACGACCGACGGCGCGACGATGCTGCGCTGGACGCTCGACAGCGCGGCGGGCGGGCGCGTGCGCTTCGGCCTCGCCGCGGACCAGCTCGACCAGATCGCAGCCGACGCAGTCGGCACCGCGCACACGCTCACGCTGCGCGGACTGAAGCCGGGCACGAAATATTTTTACAGCCTCGGCACCTCGCGACACGATCTCACGACCGGGAGCTTCATCGCAGGGGGCGGTGCGGCCGCGCCGAAAAACGCAACCGACACGCAGACGCCCGCGCCGAAAAAATCGCTGCTCCAAAAAATCACCGGCTTCACCGCAAAGCCTCCCGCCCCCACGGCGACGCCCGTGCCTCCTGTCGCGAAAAATCCCGCCGTGCGCGATGCGCCTGTGACACGGCGGACTTGGGGAAACATCGGCTCGCTGCCGGATCATTTTGCGCGGCACGGCGGTGATTTTTCCGCAAAGTCGGAGGATGACTACGCGGCGCAGGCGTGGCGCTTTCGCGAGCGTGCAGTCGCCGAGCATCTTCCGATGAAGCTCGACACTGACAGCACCGTGCGCGTGTTCGATCCAAAGACGCGCGCTTTTGCGTCGTTCAACCGCGACGGCACGACGAAAACCTATTTTCGCCCGGACAGCGCGAGCTACTGGCAGCGGCAGCCGGGCCGCGCGATCCAAACTCCGCCCTGGATTTCACAATGAGCCACACCTGCCCCGTCTGCGGTTTCGCAAAACTCACCGAGCCACCGCGCAGCCTGAGCGGCGGCGGCTCATCGGAAATATGTCCTTCGTGCGGCTACCAGCACGGCGTGGATGATGACGACAAGGGACTCAGCCACGCCGCCGCACGGGACGCGTGGAGGCGCGGCGGGATGAACTGGCAGTCGAAAAGCACGCCGCCGAAAAATTGGAAACCCGCGGAACAGCTCGCGCCCGTGCTCCCGCGCGGCGGCGCAAAGGTGATCGCGCTCACCGGCTGCACCCGCGGCTGCGGTCGCGCGCTTGCGGAATTTTTCATCGCGCAAGGCCACACCGTCGCGTTTTTCCGGCTTGCCAGAATGCGAGCGTTTTTCCTGCACCAGATTTTCCGTATCGGTGGCCACATCATTCGCAACGTTATCCATGCCGATGAACCACTGCGGCGTGGAACGGAAGATGATCGGCGTCTTGTGCCGCCAGCAATGCGGATAGCTGTGCAACATCTTCTCGATATGCAGCAGATGCCCGCTGGTTTGCAGT